>NZ_JBFAIR010000002.1:585149-657009 GCF_040654815.1 Streptomyces sp. NPDC050619
CCGGGGCGTTGCGGGCCGGTGGTGTGGAGGGTGGGGTTTCTGGGTCGCGCCCCGGTTTCGGCGATTCGGCGGAGGCGGGGGCGTTGCGAGCGGGTGGTGTGGAGGGTGGGGTTCCTGGGCCGCGTCCGGGTCTTGTTGGTCCGGTGGAGGACGGGGCGTTGCGGGCCGGTGGTGTGGAGGGTGGGGTTTCTGGGTCGCGCCCCGGTTTCGGCGATTCGGCGGAGGCGGGGGCGTTGCGAGCGGGTGCCGTGGAGGGTGAGGTTCCTGGGCCGCGCCCCGGTCTCGGCGACATCGCGGAGGCCGGAGCGTCGCGAGGCGGTGGCGTCGAGGCGGTGGGCGCCTCGCGTCGGCCGGAGCCAGGACGGCAGCGTGCCCCCTGGGAGCCGCCGCCCGACCTGCCCCCGCCCCCGGCGACCTTCCCGCCCGGGCCGAAGCCGCCGGGATTCGCCGAGCGGACGCCCTTGGACCGTACGGTCCCAACGACTGGCGGTCGCACCTCCACGGAGACACCAGCCACGACGACCTTCCCCGCCTCGCGCAAGCCACCAGACGCAGACGCGCTTCCGCCCCCTCCGCCCCCGTTCGCACCGCTGCCGCCACCTCGGGAAGACACCGAGGCGGCCCTCGACTCAGCCTCGGCAGACGCACGGGGCGCCGACGTCGAGCCCGAGCGCGACGGACTCGCACTGCGAGGCCCCGCCGCGGGAGGCATCACCGATGCCCCGCCCCCGAACGATGCCGGCCCCGCCCCCCGACCGGACCGCGCCGGAGACACCGCCGACGCGGCGAAGCCCACGCGCCCCGCTGGCCTTGCGCCGCAACGCGCCCCCTGGGAACCACCCCCAGCCAACCCCCGGCCCACCACGGACCCCCGGCCCACCACGGACCCCCGGCCCACCACGGACCCCTGGCCCACCACGGACCCCTGGCCCACCACGGACCCCCTCCCTGCTCAGGACACCCCCCGGCCCCCCTCCACCCCCAACGTCACCGATCCCCCGCCCCTCCCGACGCGCACCGTAACCGGCCCCGCCTGCGTCGCCCCGCCCGATGCACCTCCCCGCCCCGCCATGGGCCCCGTTCTCCCGCCCGAGCCCGTCGACCACGTCGGATCCGGGCCGCCCACCTATGAAGCCGAACCCACCGCGCTGCCCCCGGCCGACCCGGACGAGCTCGACGATCTGGTCGCGGACACCGTGCTCGACGGGGCCCGGTACGGGTGCTGCACGCTGCGGGCGGCTTCCATGCGCGGGGACTCCGCGCGGTTCCGGGGGGAGCCGCGGCGGGACTCGCTGCTCACCGCCCGCTTCGGGGTCGGCGAGCACGCGCTGGTGCTTGTGGCGATGGCGACCGGTGCCCGCGCCACGCCAGGGGCGCACCGTGCGGCCGCCGAGGCCTGTCACTGGATCGGCCGGGCCGTGGGCCGCAGCCACGCACGGCTCGCCGAGGACATCAGGGCCGGCCGCCGCGGGGACCTCAAGTCCGGCCTGCACCGCCTCACCGACCGCAGCCTCGGCAAACTCCGCGCCAGCGCAACCGAACAGGGCGTCGACCCGGAGGAGTACGCCGCCACCCTGCGCTGCCTCCTCCTCCCCGCCGACCCCGAGTGCCGTACGCGCGTCTTCTTCGGCGTCGGCGCGGGTGGACTGTTCCGGCTGCGCGACGGCGAGTGGCAGGACATCGAGCCGCGCGCCGTCGACTCCCCCGGCGAGCCGGTCGTCGGCTTCGGCGCACTGCCGTCCGAGACGCCCGAGGGCGACCGGCTCACCATGGACCTGGGCATCCCGACCCCACCCAGCCCGTACGAGCCCGCCCTCGAGCCGCCCCGCGAACCCTTCCGTTTCCGCGCCTCCGTCGCCCGGCCGGGCGACACGCTCCTGATGTGCACCGGAGGCCTGGCCGAACCGCTGCGCGGCGAACCCGAACTCTGTCAGTACCTGACCGGCCGTTGGTCCGGCCCCACCGCGCCCGGCCTCGCCGCGTTCCTCGCCGACACGCAGGTCCGGGTCAAGGGATACGCGGACGACCGTACGGCTGCCGCCATTTGGGAGGCGTGACGGCCGCCGCCGCGGGCCTCAGACGTACGGCGCCCACTGGCGCGCGGAGGTGTCGTACCCGTACCGGGGCAGTCCCTTGATGCTGCTGGTGCGGAACGGGCTGCCCTGGTCGTCGATGCGGATCGTGCCGGTGCGGCCCTGGGAGGACCAGTCCAGTTCCAGGTACCAACCGCAGTCGCAGGTCTCGGTCCGGGCGGTGACCAGCAGCACCTCCGGGTCCTCGGCGGAGACGCGGTAGGGCATCTGCACGGCCGGGATGGGTCCCTCGCTGTCACCGCCGGGGAGCGAGCGGGCGATGGGCCGGTCGGCATCCAGATTGACGGAGAAGTAGCGGGGCGTGAGCGCTCCGCCACAGCCCTGGTCCATGGCGTAGGCACTGCCCTGGGCCGGGGCGGCGCGCGCGACGACGCGGACCCGCAGCGCCTCCAGGACGACGGCCGTGGAGTTCCGCCCCTGCACCGAGATCTGCACATTGGTCTCGCGGCCGTGCAGGGCGCTCTGCGTCGCCGCCCACGGTGCGGCGTCCTGCGCGGTCGGGGGCGGCGGGACCTGGGCCGGCGGCTTGTCGATGACGTAGTCGTGGCCACAGCCCTGCGCCCAGACCTGGGAGTTGACGGTCCAGGTGAGGGGAGTGGTGGCAGTGCCGGCCGGGTTCTGCTTGCCTGCTCCTGACGGGCTGCTGCCTTTTCCGGCGGGCGTCTTGGACGGCTCGGTCGTGGTACCTCGCGTCGGCGACGAGGCCGAGGGGGACGGGGAGGCGGAACGGGTGCCGGGGGAGGAGCTCGCGGGTGTGCCCGAAGGGCGGTGCGGTGTGCCCGGGGCCGTCGTACCGGACGGGCCGCCCGGGAATCGCGCGGTGTCGTCCCCCGAAGGGCGGTCGGACGGCAGGGCCGAAAGGCTCCCCAGGGTGGCGAGGAGCGCCGCCGCGACGGCCGCGGTCACCATGACACGTCGGCGGCGGAACCAGGGGCGGAGCGCGAGAGCGGGAGCGGGAGTGGGAGTGGGAGGAGGAGAAGGAGCGGGAGCGGGTGCCGAGTTCGCCTCGCCACCAGTCGGCTCGTCGTCCCCGGCCGGTTCGACTTCCGTATCCGTAGCCGAACTTGATTCGCTGTCCGTGCCCGCATCCTCGGGTACGCCCCCGGGACCCGCCGTACGCGGACGCTGCCGGGCCGCCACCGCCAGGAGCCATAACCGGTGCAGTTCCAGTCGCTCCCGCGCCGACGCCCCGCACAGCGCGGCGAACCGCTCCACGGGCGCGAAGTCCAGGGGGACCGCCTCACCCGCGCAGTAGCGGTGCAGCGTGGAGGTGTTCATGTTCAGGCGGCGGGCCAGCGAACCGTAGCTGCGGTCCGTCCGCTCCTTGAGCCGTCGCAGCTGGGCCGCGAACTCCTCGACGTCGTCGTCCTGTGCCGTCACCGTTTCCCCCGCATCTCCCGGATCCGTATCCCAGGCACCCCATATACCTGCACGTCAGACGGGCTGGGATGGTTCCACCGTGGTGGATCCCGCGTCCCGTGTTGCGCCCGCCCGCTGTGACCGCTGATGCTCTTGGTGTCGCACCGAGCAGGACCGGACCGACCATCCGGCGCCGTGGCGGCAATCCGTGCACAAGCACTCAACTTCCGCACACATGCGATCGATCCACGGGGGACAGCCATGCCCAAGCGCATCCGAGCAGGAACGCTCACCGTACTCGCCGTCACGGGCCTCACGCTCGGCGCCGTACTCGCCGCCCCGGCGAACGCCGCCACGAAGGCGCCCGGCTTCCTCTCGGCCGGGGACCTTCCGCCGCACCCCACCTCGGCCTGGACGGCCGGCTCCGTCACCGAGGGCGTACCGCAGGAGGTGGAACAGGACCGCTGCCTGGGCATGGCGCTCGGCGGCGGCCAGGACTCCTGGTACCGCGACTTCCGGACCGACCTCGACACCAGCGCCCGCCAGGTCACCGTCGTCCTGCCGGACATCCGCTCGGCCCAGGGCCGGTTCTCGCGGCTCAACCAGGACATCCAGTCCTGCCCGGCGTGGATCGAGCAGGCCGACCCGGATATCGAGGCCACGCTCAAGGATTACGGCAAGCTGCCCGTAGAGGAGGGCGCCCACCTCTACGGTCTGCACACCGAGACCTCCTGGGGCGCGACCGACATCCGCCTCCTCTCGGTCGGCCGGGACGGCCGGACCGTGACGGTCGTGGACTGGGGCCAGTTGGGCGACTTCGACGACGCGCCGGTGAGGGCCTTCAAGAAGACGACCACCCAGGCCGTGAACAACCTCCACTGACCGCACGACCACCCGAAACTGGGGCCGCCCTCCCGCACGGGGGTCGGGCGGGCGGCCCCGCTCCACAACCACCGGATTCCGGCCAGTTTCGCGAGCTGCCGGAAGTCCCGCGCGGTGGCCACGGCCCTGCCGGGTCGATGTGGGTATGGCCGAACATCTGGTCGTTGACGATTCGACATGACTGTCGCGTGTGCCACGGGGCATTGATTCCCGTGAACGTGTTCGAGCTGGAGGGGAACCGACATCGGCACGCGGGCGGGGGACATGAAGAGGCAGGCACGAGGAGGCGGTCCCATGGCAAGAGGGGCCCTCTCGGTCAAGACAGTGGTGGACGAGGACGAGGCCGACAGCGCCATGGAAGAGGCGCCGATGCCGCAGCTCAGGCGCAGACTCGGACGCGCGGACCTGGGCGCGGTGCCCGACACGCGCAGGGCGCTGCGCGAGTTGTTACGGCACTGGGGCAGGCCCGGGCGATCGGAGGTGGCGGAACTGCTGACCAGCGAACTCGTCACGAACGCGCTCGTCCACACGGACCACGACGCGGTCGTGACGGCCACCGTCGGACCCCGTGGCCTGAGGGTGGAGGTGCGGGACTTCGTGGCCCGCAGGCCCCGACTGCGCGTACCGAACGCCGACGACGGTACGCACGGGCGGGGCCTGTTCCTGGTGCAGTCCCTCGCGGACGCGTGGGGCGTGCGGGCGCACGGGGTGGGGAAGGCGGTGTGGTTCGAGCTGGACGCCGGAGTGGCGTGAACGGCGAGGAGCGCACGGGAAGGGGGCGTGACCTTGTCGGTCACGCCCCCTTCCCGTGGTGCTCGTCCTAGCCGAACTGCTGCTCGAGGTCCTTGAGCTTGCGCTCCAGGGAGTCGAGGCGCGGGAGGGCCATGGTGTCGTCCTCCGCGGTGAGATCGACGGTGAAGGGGTCAGAACCGCTGCGGACGGGCTCGAGGGAGGGCCGCTGGCGTACGGGCAGTTGCTCCGGCGTCGACGCCGATATGGCAGGCTCCGCGGAGACCCGGTCCGAGGCACGCTCCAGGCTCGCCTGCGCCGCCGGGGCCTCCAACTGCCGTCCGCGGCCGGCGAAACCGCGGTGGCCCCGGCTGATCGCCTTGAGCTGCGCGCGCTCGACCCGCTCCTTGTCGCGCCGACGCAGTCGGGCCGTCTCCTTCTGGCGCTTGTCCTCGCGGACCTCGTCGACCGCCTCGTCCAGGCTGCGCACGCCCTCCAGGAGCATCAGCGACCACGCCTTGTACGTTTCGCGGGGGGCCCGCAGCCAGCGGACCATGCGGATCTGCGGCAGCGGACGCGGCACCAGACCCTGCTCGCGCAGGGCGGCCCGGCGGGTCTGCTTCAGCGCGCGGTCGAACAGTACGGCCGCGGACATGGACATGCCCGCGAAGAACTGGGGGGCACCCGCGTGGTCGATGCCCCTGGGCGCGTGCACCCAGTTGAACCAGGCCGCCGCGCCGGCGAACGTCCATACGAGTATCCGGGAGCCGAGCGCCGCGTCACCGTGGCTGGCCTCGCGCACCGCGAGCACGGAGCAGAACATCGCGGCGCCGTCCAGGCCGAACGGCACCAGGTACTCCCAGCCGTCGGTGAGGCCGAGGTTCTGTTGACCGAAGCCGACCAGACCGTGGAAGGAGAGTGCGGCGGCGACCGCCGCACAGCAGAACAGAAGGACGTAGGAGGCGGTGCCGTATACGGCCTCCTTGCGCCTGCGGCGCTCTTCGCTGCGCTCCCACGAGTCGTCCGCGCTCGCGTCCTTCCCCGAGGAGCGCTTGCCGCGCGCGAGCACCGCCACCGCCGCCAGCATGCCCAGGAGCAGTACGGCGCCCGGAAGCAACCAGTTCAGCGATATGTCGGTCAGTCTCATCTGGGGTCCCTTGCATTGGGATAGGGCGTAACGCCCGCCATAGTGGCCCAATCCCATCGCCCCTCAGGGGGTTTCGGGGCAAGAGGCCGCCAAGGAAGTGCAAGGGGTTGCCCAGGGCGGCGTTCTGCTCGAACTGCCGCTTGAGGGGCGGGAGTTGAGTTCGAATAAGACTACCCGTACGGGTGGTTCGACGGAAAGTTCCTGCGGCCGGTGAGGAAATTGTGAATTGCCTGTAACCCGGCGGATGTCTTGAACGCGATGCTCGTGATGCTCGCGGTGATCCTACGGGACGCCGTGCCGTGGTCGTGACTGAGGGTGGCTCAACTGGCTGCGGCCGCCGTCAGCTTGGCGATCCGGTCCGCGTCGCAGGTGCGCGGGCAGGTGGCGCAGGTGTCCTCCGGGGCCAGCGTGTAGAACATGCAGCAGCTCACGCGGTCCCGGGTGGTCAGTGGCGTGCCGTTCGGTCCGGTCAGTTCGCGGAAGGCCGCGGAGCCCACGTACGGCTTGGTCGCGCCCGGCAGGAGCAGTTCCAGTTCGCGTTCGGCTCGTTTCTTCTCGCCGAGCAGGTCGGCGACGTACCAGAGCCCCTCGACGACCTCGTCGGTCACCATGCCCCACAGGGCGCGGCCGCGGCGGCGCATGCGCGGGCCGAAGCCGGCGAGGACGGGCTCCATGTGCTCGGCGACCGCGGTGCGGACCTCGGCCCGCAGGGCCTCCTCGTCGGGGACGACGCGGGCGCCGGGCAGGGTCGCCGCCGGGTCGTCCGGGAGGCAGGTGAAGGGGCCGGGGTGTACGGCGAAGGTCATGGGGCCGTGGGTGCGGTCGTAGGAGACGTGCGTCATGGGGTAGCGGGGGACGCGGCGGTGCAGGAACCAGGGGACGGTGATCAGGAGGCAGGCGGGCCAGGCGTAGCGGTGCAGGCCGAAGCTCGCGATCACGTCGGGGCGGGCGGGGCGGCCGTGGTCGCGGAGGACTTGGGCGTGGTCCCAGGCGAGGAATGTGTCCAGGGCGGGGCCGGCGGTGGCGAGTTCGGTGGCGGTTACCCAGCCGGGGGTTTGTGGGGGTTGTCGGTCGGGGGGTAGCTCGGTGACGGTCAGGCCTGGGAAGGCCTTGGTCATGTGGGCGTAGGCGGCTGCGACGGGGGAGTGGTGTGCGGGTTCCTGTGCGGGCATGGGGCCACCGATTCGCAGGCGTTTTAAGGTAAGGCTTACCTTATCGAATATCGTCGGGATTTGAACTGGTGGCTTCTGCGCTTAAGGTGCTTGACGGGCGAGTAACAACCCGCCGTAATGACCTCAAGTACCGACACGTCCGGAGGGGGACCCCTTGAAGCAGGGTGCGCGGGGCTCCGCCGAGGCAGGGGACCGCTCTCCGGTGGCTGCGGTGCGGGTGCCGGCACAGCCCAGGGCCGTGGACGTGGACCGGGAGCGGGGGATCGTGTCCGGGGCCGTTCGGGGTGAGCACACCCACAGTGAGCAGCCGCTTCCCCGGCCTCGGTCTGCCGTGCAGCGGTCCTCTGTGCGGGGGCAGATCCTCGACGCGTTGCGTACCGCGCTGGTGACGGGGGAGCTGAGGCCCGGTGAGGTGTACTCGGGGCCCGGGCTCGGCGAGCGGTTCGGGGTCTCCGCGACGCCCGTCCGGGAGGCGATGCAGCAGCTTGCGCTGGAGGGCGCGGTCGAGGTCGTTCCCAATCGTGGCTTCCGGGTGGTGGAGCGGGGGACGCGGGAGTTGGCGGAGCTGGCCGAGGTGCGTGCGCTGATCGAGGTGCCGGTGATGCTGCGGCTCGCCCGTTCGGTGCCCGCCGAGCGCTGGGCCGAGCTGTGGCCGCTCGCCGAGGCGACTGTCCGGGCCGCGGCTTCCGGTTGCCGGGCCACGTATGCGGAGTCGGACCGGGCCTTTCATCGTGCGTTGCTGGCGTTGGCGGGAAACGAGCAGTTGGTGCAGATCGCGGAGGACCTTCACCGCCGCGCGCAGTGGCCGCTCGTGGGGCGGGCCGCGGGGCGGGGGCGGGGACGGGGTGAGCTGGTCGCGGATGCGGCGGAGCATATGGCGCTGTTGGAGGCGTTGATCGCGCGGGATGTGGATGTGGTGCGGGTGTTGGTGGGGGAGCACTTCGCCGGGGCGGTCTGAGGGGGTGCCTGCGGCGGCCTGTGCGGGGTCGGTGGGGGTGCGCGTTTGCGCCTGCGGGTGCGTTGTGGGTCGGGGCCGCGTCGGGGGGTGTCCGTCCTCGGAACGTCGCGGAATCGGTCGGCTGTCAACGTGCCCGGGTTGACGCGACAACCGCTGCGGGCGGACACCCCCCGACACGTCCCCTTCGCGCCGTGGGCGGGTGCGGGCCTCGCCTCTTGGCGCCGGTCCGGGTGAGTGTCTTCAGCCCGGTCCGGCGTTTGAGGACGAGGCCCGTTCAGGGCCGATGGCGGGGGTCTGGGGGCGGAGCCCCCAGCAACCCCCGCAGCAGCACCGGGTGCCTACGCTGTCGCCGCCGGTGGAGCCAGTTGGCGGGACAGCCAGGTTGGTACGCCGCCCAGTAGGCGGAACAGTCGCCGGGCTTCCTCGCGGAGTTGGGTCGCCTCCGGTTCTGATTCCGCGTCGGCCAGGGATGCCAGCGCGGGGGCCGTGCCGACCAGGTAGCCCAACTCCTCGCGGATTCGGAGGGATTCGGTGAATCCGTGCCGGGCCTCCGCCAACTCGCCCTCGCGCAGGGCGAGTCCGGCGAGGTGGCGCCAGGTGAAGGACAGCAGGAGCAGGTCGGAGTGGGCCGTGGCGCCCGCGTGGGCGCGGCGGTAGGCCGCTCGGGCCGACTGGGGGGAGTGCGCCAGGTTCTCCGCGAGGAGACCTCGTCGGAAGTCCAGGAGGGCCCGCTGGGGAGATCCGGGAGGGATCAGGGCCGCCGCCCGGCCCAGCGCGGCCCGTGCCTCGTCGGCTCGGTCCCGTACGGCGTGCAGCGTGGCCGCGTAGGCAAGCTGCCCGCGTTCACAAGCCGCCGCGCCCCGTTCGTCGTCGCTGTGGGCCAGCGCCTCGGCCGTACGCAGCGCGTCCTCGGCCTCCTCCCAGCCCTGCTCCGTGTACAGACACCGCTCCACCAGCAGCGCCGCCCGCTGGAGCGAGGCCGCCGCGGTGACCGGTTGGAGCAGTGCGGCCGCGTCCGCCCAGCAAGCGCGTGAGCGCAGCCGCCATACCGCGGTCTGGAGTGGATCGTCACCGGCGGTCGTTCCGTTACCAGACATGGCGGTTTGCGCCACGTTGCCCTCCCCGAGCACGCCATCGAGCTTTGAGTGGTGGGCGCATCTCAGCACGAATCGACGCCCCTGGCCAAGGGGGTGGGTGAAGGATTTCACAAAGTCGTGGGATCCGGGGGTGCCGAGGTTTCAGCTCATGCGCAGTGCCAGGAAGAAGTCCAGCTTGTCTTCGAGGCGTGACAGGTCGCGGCTCGTCAACTGCTCGATCCGGCCGACGCGGTAGCGCAGCGTGTTGACGTGCAGGTGGAGACGGGTCGCGCAGCGGGTCCAGGAGCCGTCGCAGTCGAGGAACGCCTCGAGGGTGGGGATGAGTTCGGCCCGGTGGCGGCGGTCGTAGTCGCGCAGCGGGTCCAGGAGGCGGGCGGTGAACGCTCGGCGGACGTCGTCCGGGACGAAGGGGAGCAGCAGGACGTGGGAGGCCAGTTCCTGGTGACCGGCCGCGCAGACCCGGCCGGGGCGGGCCGCGGCGACCCGTCGGGCATGGCGGGCTTCTTCCAGCGCGCCGCGCAGGCCCTCCGCCGAGTGGACCGACGCGCTGACGCCGAGGGTCACGCGGCCGTCGTCGTCGAGGCCGGCCGACAGGGGGCCCCGTACGGATTCCAGGAGCAGGTCGGCGAGGATGCCTGTCTCGGGTTCTGAGGAGACCGCGGGGAGCGGGACCAGTGCGATCGCCTCGTCGCCCGTGTGCGCCACCGCGATGCGGTCGGAGGGCTCCGGGCCGGTGGCGAGCGGGTCCACCAGGATCTCCTCCAGGAGCGACTGGGCGATCGGGCCGCCATCGAGGCCGCCGTCCGCCCATTCGACGCGGGCCACGACCACCTGCCAGAGCGGGGCCGCGCCGAGGCCGGGCAGGAGCACGGGGGCCGCCACCCGGAGACGGGCCGCGATCTCCGCGGGGGCCGCGCCCGTCTGCACCAGTTCCAGGACCTCCTGGGCCAGGCGCCTGCGGACCGTGCGGGCCGCGTCCCGGCGGTCCCGTTCGACCGCGATCAGCTGGGTGACGCCCTGGAGGAGGTCCAGGCGCTCCGCGGGCCAGTCCCCGGCGTCCGCCTCCACGGCCAGCAGCCAGTCCGACAGGACCGTCTCGCGCACGTCCCGGGAGCCCTGCGGGGAGGGGCCGCCGCTGTGGATCGGGAAGAGGGAGTAGGTCGGGGAGCCGAGGGTCACGCGGTGCGGGCCGCGTCTGCCCGTGCGGACGGCCGCCAGGTGTTCGGCCGCGAGCTTCGCGCAGACGTCGGCGGGCAGGCCGGGGGCGGTGTCCTTCGGGCCCGCGATCAGGCGGCCCGCGGGGGAGAGCACCCAGGCGCGCAGGTCCAGGTCCGAGCCGAGCAGATCCAGGACCACGTCCGGGCCGCCGCCCGCGGGGCCCGAGGTCATCATCCGGCGGTGGCGGTCGACCACGGCCGCGAGGTCGCCGGCCCGCTCGCCGGAGACCTGCCGTACGACGTGCTCGGTGATCGTCGCGAAGGCCACCGACTCGTGCACCGCGAACAGGGGGAGACGGTGGCGGGCGCAGGCGATGACCAGGTCGTCGGGGACGGCTCCCAGCTCCGCCTCGCCGGCCGCCAGCGCGGCCACCTGGGCCTGCACCAGGATCCGTACGAACGGCTCGGAGTCCGCGGCGTTCCGGCGCCAGGCCAGACCCGTGAGCACCAGTTCCCCGCCCGAGAGGTAGCGGCTGGGGTCCCGGAGATCGGTGGTCATCACACCCCGTACGCCGCGATCCAGCTCGTCCTCGCCGCCGAGCAGCCGCAGGCCCAGCGCGTCGGTGTCCAGCAGTGCGCGCAGCCGCATTCTCGTCGCCGCCGTTTCTTTTCTTTGTCTTGGAATCCGAAGCTGTTGGTGGTGTCGGCTGTGATCCTGGTCACGCGGGGTGTGTCTCGCGTTTCCGGACGAAAACGAGGACGTAACGGATGGCCTCCGTTTCATACGAATCTACAAGATGATGGTCCTGGCCAGCCAACTCCTTCATGGTTTCCGTGACTGACCCGGTCGGCGCACGGCGCGGTGTACTGATTCCAACCGCATGGACATACGAAGAAGAGAGCCGGTCATGGACTTCCTTCGCCCCGCCAGCTGGGAGGAGGCGCTCGCCGCGAAGGCGGAGCACCCCACCGCTGTGCCGATTGCGGGTGGCACCGATGTGATGGTCGAGATCAACTTCGACCATCGCCGGCCCGAGTACCTCCTCGACCTCAACCGCGTCGGCGACCTCGAGGAGTGGGAGGTCGGCGAGGGCAGTGTGCGGCTCGGGGCCTCGGTCCCCTACACGAAGATCATGGAGAACCTGCGCGGCGAACTGCCGGGTCTCGCTCTCGCCTCGCACACCGTCGCCTCACCGCAGATCCGCAACCGCGGCGGCGTCGGCGGCAACCTCGGCACCGCCTCCCCGGCCGGCGACGCCCACCCCGCCCTGCTGGCGGCGGGTGCGGAGGTCGAAGTCGAGTCGGTGCGGGGGTCCAGGCTGATTCCGATCGACGACTTCTACACCGGCGTGAAGCGCAACGCGCTGGCGTCCGATGAGCTGATTCGGGCCGTGCACATCAAGAAGGCCGACGGGCCGCAGCAGTTCTCGAAGGTCGGTACGCGGAACGCGATGGTGATCGCCGTGTGCGCCTTCGGGCTCGCGCTCCATCCCGGGACGCGGACCGTGCGTACGGGCATCGGTTCCGCGGCGCCCACGCCTGTGCGTGCCAAGGCCGCTGAGGAGTTCCTGAACGCCGCGCTCGACGAGGGCGGCTTCTGGGACAACGGGAAGATCATCACCCCGTCGGTCGCCAAGCAGTTCGCGGACCTGTGCGCCGCCGCCTGCAACCCGATCGACGACGTACGGGGCACGGCGAGCTACCGCCGCCACGCGGTCGGCGTCATGGCCCGCCGGACCCTTACCTGGACCTGGGAGTCGTATCGCGGCACCGCCGCCACGGAGGGAGTCGCGTAATGCGCGTCAATTTCACGGTCAACGGACGTCCGCAGGAAGCCGACGACGTGTGGGAGGGCGAGTCCCTGCTGTACGTGCTGCGGGAGCGGATGGGGCTGCCGGGGTCGAAGAACGCCTGTGAGCAGGGGGAGTGCGGGTCCTGCACGGTTCGGCTGGACGGAGTGCCCGTGTGTTCCTGTCTGGTGGCGGCGGGGCAGGTCGAGGGCCGTGAGGTCGTCACCGTGGAGGGGCTCGCGGACTACGCCGAGCAGCGGTCGTGCGGGACGGGCGCCCGCGGTACGTCTCTCGACGAGGCTCGGCGGTGGCAGGCGAAAGGCACCGACTCGCACACCGGCGAGGGCACCGAACTCGCCCCGATCCAGCAGGCCTTCATCGACGCCGGCGCCGTCCAGTGCGGCTTCTGCACCCCGGGTCTGCTCGTCGCCGCCGACGAGATGCTGGAGCGCAACCCGACCCCGACCGACGCGGACATCCGCGAGGCGCTGTCGGGCAACCTGTGCCGCTGCACCGGCTACGAGAAGATCATGGACGCGGTCCGCCTGGCGGCCGCCCGGCAGGGAGAGGCGGTCTGAGGATGCCCACCGACAGCGCTCCCCTCGGCACTCCCACGAAGATCACCCAGGGTTCCCGGACCAGGGGTGGCGTCGGCGAGTCCACGCTGCGTCCGGACGGCACCCTCAAGGTCACCGGCGAGTTCGCGTACGCGTCCGACATGTGGCACGAGGACATGCTCTGGGGGCAGATCCTGCGTTCGACGGTCGCTCACGCCGAGATCGTGTCCATCGACACGAGCGAGGCGCTCGCCCTGCCCGGCGTCCACGCCGTCATGACGTACGACGATCTGCCGACCGACGTGCGGAACTACGGCCTGGAGATACAGGACACCCCGGTCCTCGCCCACGGCAAGGTCCGCCACCACGGCGAGCCCGTCGCCATCGTCGCCGCCGACCATCCGGAGACCGCGCGGCGCGCCGCCGCCAAGATCAAGGTCGAGTACCGGGAACTTCCGGTCATCACCGATGAGGCCGCCGCCACCGCGCCGGACGCGATCCTGATCCACGAAGTCCGCGACGACCACTACATCGGTCATGTGCCGCATCCGAACATCCTGCACCGGCAGCCGGTCATCCGCGGCGATGTCGCGGCTGCCCGGGAGCGCGCCGACGTCGTCGTCCAGGGCGAGTACACCTTCGGCATGCAGGACCAGGCGTTCCTGGGCCCTGAGTCCGGTCTCGCGGTCCCGGCCGAGGACGGCGGCGTCGACCTCTACATCGCCACCCAGTGGCTGCACGCCGATCTCCGCCAGATCGCGCCCGTCCTGGGCCTGCGGGAGGACAAGGTCCGCATGACGCTGTCCGGCGTCGGCGGCGCCTTCGGCGGCCGTGAGGATCTGTCGATGCAGATCTACGCGTGCCTGCTGGCGCTGCGCACCAGGAAGCCGGTGAAGATCGTCTACAACCGCTTCGAGTCCTTCTTCGGCCATGTCCATCGCCACCCGGCGAAGCTGTACTACGAGCACGGGGCCACCCGCGAGGGCAGGCTGACCCACGTCAAGTGCCGCATCGTGCTCGACGGCGGTGCGTACGCGTCCTCGTCCCCGGCGGTCGTGGGCAACGCCGCGTCCCTGAGCGTCGGCCCGTACGTCGTCGACGACGTCGAGATCGAGGCCCTCGCCCTCTACACCAACAACCCGCCCTGCGGCGCCATGCGCGGCTTCGGCGCGGTCCAGGCGTGCTTCGCCTACGAGGCCCAGATGGACAAGCTGGCCGAACGCCTCGGCATGGACCCGGTGGAGTTCCGGCGGCTGAACGCCATGGAGCAGGGGACCGTCATGCCGACCGGGCAGCCGGTCGACTCACCGGCCCCGGTCGCCGAACTCCTGCGCCGCGTCAAGGCGATGCCGATGCCGCCGGAGCGCCAGTGGGAGAGCAGCGAGGGCGCGGACGTACGGCAGCTGCCGGGCGGGCTGTCCAACACCACGCACGGCGAAGGCGTCGTACGGGGTGTGGGCTACGCGGTCGGCATCAAGAACGTCGGCTTCTCCGAGGGGTTCGACGACTACTCGACCGCTCGCGTGCGCATGGAGGTGGTCGGCGGCGAGCCCGTCGCGACCGTGCACACCGCGATGGCGGAGGTCGGGCAGGGCGGGGTCACCGTCCACGCGCAGATCGCCCGCACCGAGCTGGGCGTCACCCAGGTGACCATCCGCCCGGCGGACACACAGGTGGGCAGCGCCGGTTCGACATCGGCCTCGCGGCAGACGTACGTCACCGGGGGCGCCGTCAAGAACTCCTGCGAGCTCGTCCGGGAGAAGGTCCTGGAGCTCGGGCGCCGCAAGTTCGGCTCCTACCACCCCGCCTGGGCCACCGCCGAACTGCTCCTGGAGGGCGGCAAGGTCGTCACCGACGGGGGTGAGGTGCTGGCCGATCTGGTGGACGTACTCGAGGACGAGGCCGTCGAGGTCGAGGCCGAGTGGCGGCACCGGCCGACCGAGCCCTTCGACCTGCGCACCGGCCAGGGCAATGGGCATGTGCAGTACAGCTTCGCGGCCCACCGTGCCGTCGTCGAGGTCGACACCGAGCTCGGCCTGGTGAAGGTGATCGAGCTGGCCTGCGCGCAGGACGTCGGCAAGGCCCTCAATCCGCTGTCCGTCCTCGGCCAGATCCAGGGCGGTACGACCCAGGGTCTGGGCGTGGCGGTCATGGAGGAGATCATCGTCGACCCGAAGACGGCGAAAGTGAGGAACCCCTCCTTCACGGACTACCTGATCCCCACCATCCTCGACACGCCGACCATCCCGGTCGACATGCTCGAACTCGCCGACGACCACGCCCCGTACGGGCTGCGCGGCGTCGGCGAGGCACCCACCCTGTCGTCGACTCCGGCCGTGCTCGCGGCGATCCGCGCCGCGACGGGGCTGGAGCTCAACAGGACACCGGTACGTCCCGAACACCTGACGGGAACCTGAGTTCTCCGGGGGTACCCATCCCCCGGATCCCCGTTGTTCGTCTCGGGCCGTCCCCCGGGTCGTGCACATCCCCCAACACCCTGTGAAACTTGGGAGACGGCACCATGACCCAGCAGTCCGTGGAGCCCAGGACCACGGCCGAAGACGCGGGCGAAGGAACCCGCGTCCCGGCCGGACGGTCCTGGCTCGATGGGTACTTCCACATATCCCGGCGAGGCAGCTCCCTCGCGCGCGAAGTGCGCGGCGGCGTCACCACCTTCATGGCGATGGCGTACATCCTCCTGCTCAACCCGCTGATCCTGTCCGGCAAGGACGCGGCGGGCAACACGCTCGGCCAACAGGCGCTGATCACCGCGACCGCGAGCGCGGCGGCCCTCACCACGCTGCTGATGGGCTTCGTCGGCAAGGTGCCCCTCGCCCTCGCCGCCGGCCTCTCCGTCTCCGGGGTGCTGTCCTCGCAGGTGGCCCCGCAGCTGACCTGGCCGCAGGCGATGGGCATGTGCGTGCTGTACGGCGTGGTCATCATGCTGCTGGTCGTCACCGGCCTGCGCGAGATGATCATGAACGCGATCCCGCTCGCGCTCAAGCACGCGATCACGATGGGCATCGGCCTGTTCATCGCCCTGATCGGCTTCTTCAAGGCCGGTTTCGTGCACCAGGGCGAGGCGACCCCGGTCAGTCTCGGCCCGGCCGGTGAACTCGCCGGCTGGCCGGTGCTGCTCTTCGCCCTGACCCTCCTCGCGATCTTCATGCTCCAGGCCCGAGGCGTCCCCGGCGCGATCCTGATCGGGATCCTGGGCGGGACCGTACTCGCCGTGCTCCTCAACGCGACTGACGTCATCGACCCGAAGCAATGGGCCAGTGGCGCTCCCGAACTGCACGGCAGCGCGGTCTCGATGCCGGACTTCTCGCTCTTCGGGGACGTCGAGTTCGGCGGCTGGGGCGAGGTCGGCGCGATGACGGTCGGCATGATCGTGTTCACGCTCGTCCTGGCCGGCTTCTTCGACGCGATGGCCACCATCATCGGCGTCGGCACCGAGGCCGGGCTCGCGGACGGCAAGGGCCGGATGCCGGGCTTGTCCAAGGCGCTGTTCATCGACGGCGCGGGCGGCGCGATCGGCGGCGTCTCGGGCGCCTCGGGCCAGACGGTGTTCGTCGAGTCGGCGACCGGTGTCGGCGAGGGCGCCCGTACCGGCCTGTCGTCCGTGGTCACCGGGCTCTTCTTCGCGGCCTGTCTGTTCTTCACCCCGCTGACGGCGATCGTGCCGGGCGAGGTCGCCGCCGCGGCGCTGGTGGTCATCGGTGCCATGATGATGATGAACGCACGGCACGTGGACTGGGCCGACCGGGCCACTGCGATCCCGGTGTTCCTGACCGTCGTGATCATGCCGTTCACGTACTCCATCACCGCGGGCGTCGCGGCCGGAGTCATCTCCTACGTCGCCATCAAGACCGCCCAGGGCAGGACCCGGGAGATCGGCGCCTTCATGTGGGGCCTGACGGTGATCTTCCTGGTCTACTTCGCCCTGAACCCGATCGAGAGTTGGCTGGGCGTCCACTGACACCCACGTCCACCGACACCCGCTCACGCACCCGTTAGGAGACCGAGATGCTGGACATCGCCGAGGAGCTGAACCGGTGGGTCGAGCAGGGACGCGACTTCGCCGTGGCCACCGTGGTGGCCGTCGGCGGCAGCGCGCCCCGAGAGCCCGGCGCGGCCCTCGCGGTCGACGCCGACGGCACGGTGATCGGCTCGGTCTCCGGCGGCTGTGTGGAGGGCGCCGTCTACGAGTTGTGCGGGCAGGTGCTGGAGGACGGGGAGCCGGTCCTGGAGCGCTTCGGCTACAGCGATGACGACGCCTTCGCCGTCGGCCTGTCCTGCGGCGGCGTCATCGACATCCTCGTGGCGCCGGTGCGGGCCGGTGACCCGGTCCGGCCGGTGGTCACGGCCGCGCTCGCCGCCGCCGCGGGCGGGCAGACGGCGGCGCTGGCCCGGATCGTGTCCGGCCCGGCGGAGCTCGTGGGCCGGGCGCTCGTGGTCCGGCCCGAGGGGGCGTACGACGGCGGGAGCGAGGGGGCGCACGACGGCGGGTACGAGGGCGGGTACGACGGAGGCTTCGGCGCCCACCCCGAACTGGACCGCACGGTCGCCGCGGAGGCCGGCGCCTTCCTGGACGCGGGCCGCACCGGCACGCTGGAGATCTCAGAGCAGGGCTCTCGTTGCGGAGCACCGCTCACCGTGCTGGTGGAGTCGTCCGTTCCGCCGCCCCGGATGATCGTCTTCGGGGCGATCGACTTCTCGTCGGCGCTGGTGCGGGTCGGCAAGTTCCTGAACTACCACGTGACGCTGTGCGACGCGCGGCCCGTCTTCGCGACGAAGGCCCGCTTCCCGGAGGCCGACGAGATCGTCGTCGAGTGGCCGCACCGGTACCTGGAGCGCACCGAGGTCGACGCCCGCACCGTGCTGTGCGTGCTCACCCACGACGCCAAGTTCGACGTACCCCTGCTGGAGCTCGCCCTGCGGCTCCCGGTGGCGTACGTCGGCGCGATGGGCTCCCGGCGCACCCACCTCGAACGCATGGAGCGGCTGCGTGAAGTGGGCGTCGCCGAGCTGGAGTTGGCGCGGCTCAGGTCCCCGATCGGGCTGGACCTCGGCGCCCGGACACCGGAGGAGACGGCCCTGTCGATCGCCGCCGAGATCGTTGCCGACCGGCGGGGCGGCAGCGGGGTCTCACTGACCGGCGCGCACACGCCGATCCATCACGACGGGACGTCGGTGCCGACGGGGCGGATCGGGTCGGTGGCCTGAACGTCGGTGGCCTGAACGGGGCTTCGGCGTACCGCCGGCTGGTCCGGCCAGGCGAAGGCGTAGTCCGGGGCGCCGCCCCGGCTCAGCCGTACGAAGCGCAGCAGTTCGCGTGCGATGCCCGCGTTGCCCATCGCCCACCCGGTGCAGGGTTCGAGGTCGCTCGGGGTGACCTTGTGCTCGACGTTCGACCAACGCGCCCCGTCGCCGTCCCGGACCGCCCGGGCGGCGATGTCCGCGACGAGGACGCAGGCGAAGTCGTGGGCGCCCCCCTTCTCGGGCATACCGTCCTTCTCGGGCATACCGTCCTGTTCGGCCATCCGGCCCTGCTCGGCCATCCGGTCGCAGGCCAGGGCCAGCACGCCCGCCGTGCCGCAGCAGCGGCCGTTGTTGTCCCAGAAGCCGGGGCGCGGCCGGCTCGGCAGGCCGGAGTGGGTCACGGTGTGCCAGCAGCGGTCGGCCAGGGCCGACCAGGCGGCCGGGGCGGCGAGCACGTCCCGGAGTTGACGGAAGACTTGGGCGTCGCCGGCCGGGCCGTGGCACCAGCCGTAGCTGTAGCGTTCGATCCGGTCGGGAAGGTGCTGCGGATCGGAGTGCGGGACCAGGAAACCGGCCGGGCCCGCCTCGTCGCGGGCCACGACGTCCGCGGCGCCGGCCAGCGCCAGGTCGACCAGGTCCGCGCGGCCCGTCGCCGCTGCGACGGAGGCCAGCGCGTACACGATGCCGAGCGTGCCGTGCGAGATGTGGTGCATGCGACCGTACCTGCCGATGCGGCCCTCCCAGCGGACGCCCGTCGGCGTCGGCTCGGTCGTGCGCAGGTAGGGCTCCACCGCGCGTACGGCCAGGTCGGCGTCGCCGGCCAGCAGCGCGCCGAGGCCGATGCCGGCGTTGCCGCCCATCAGGTCGAACTGTTCGCCCCAGCGCGTCCCGTCGAAGCGTGCCCGCACGTGCCCCAGGGCGCGGTCCGCGGCGGCGTCGGCGGCGGGGTCGCCCAGTTCGGCGTGGACGGTGCGCAGGGCGAGGGCCATGCCGGTCAGGCCGAAGTACAGGGAGCTGTCCTCCTCTTCGTCGACGGCGGCCACGAGACCGCGGGCGGCGCGCAGGGCGGTGTCGGCGTAGGTGTCGTCGCCGAAGTGCCGCCATGCCTCCAGGAGTACGGGGACGATTCCGGCCGTACCGCTGTAGAGCATGGGGTTGAGCTTGTCGTCGGACGGCCGCGTGGTCCAGGCGAGGCCGCCGTCCCCCGTGTCCCGCGCCTGCCCGAGCAGCCACCCCAAGGCGTCCACCGCCAGGGCCTCAACCTCGTCCACCGCCACGGTCGTTGCTTCCGTCTCCGTCATGGCGCTCACTCTGGCATCCGGGCGGGGGCGCGCTCGGACGGCCCCCACTCGCGGGTGCCGCGTGCGGAGGACCGCGGGTGTCAGGGTCGTCTGAGCAGGTCGTTGACCGCCCGTCCGAACACCGACCGCGCACCGGCCCGCAGTACGGGGTCGAAGAAGCCGGGCAGCAGGCGCACCCGCAGCTCCTCGCGCCAGAGCACGCGCGTACGGCCGCCCGGGCCCGACCGCACCTCGATCTCGGCCCACCCCGTGACGACCCGGCCCCGCTTTTCCAGACGGCACAGACCGGGCAGGCCGTCCGTGGGCGGGCGCCACACCGTGACCTCCATCCGGTCGTCGAAGGCGAGCGGGCCGATGCCCGAACGGGCCACGAAGACCGTGCCCGCTCCCGTCGGCGGGGACGTGACCACGGTGACGCGGGTCAGCGGGACGGTATCGCCATGGCGGGGCCACTGAGTGAGGCGGCGCCACGCCTCGTCGAGGGAGAGCGGTGCCGTACGTTCGAGGATGAAGTCGACCACGGGACGATCGTAGGGTGCGGGGCGGTGAGCAGCGCGTTCGTACAGTGGTCGACTCGCGTCCCTGTCCGAAACCGGGCGTGACCGGTGACAGAGCGGTACCCGAGTAGGACGTAGAGCGAAAATTCAGGGTATTTCGTGCCGAGTTGTCGCCAAGTGTTTGAGGCAGCCCTTACTACGGCACCCGCGAAGCTCGGAGTCCTCGTCTGCAGGAGGGCGTACGGATGAACCGGCCCGCCTACGCCGTCGTCGTGCCCACCCTCGTGCGCGACACCCTCGCCGACTGCCTCGCCGCGCTCGTCGCCGCGACCGGGCCCAAGCCGCAGGAGATCGTCCTCGTCGACGACCGGCCCGACCCCGACCCCGGCCCGCTGGAACACCCGCTCAGCGTCCTGGGCGACCTGCGCGACCGTACGACGGTGATACCGGGCTGCGGGCGCGGACCCGCCGCCGCCCGCAACACCGGTCTGCGCGTGGTCACCTCGGCCTGGGTCGCCTTCCTCGACGACGACGTCCAGGTGGGCCCGCACTGGTGCGAACAGCTGGTGCAGGACCTGGCCGACACGACCCCCGACACCGCGGGCATCCAGGGCGTGATCGCCGTACCGCTGCCCGGCGAGCGCCGTCCCACCGACTGGGAACGCGACACGGCCGCACTCGCGCAGGCCCGCTGGATCACCGCCGACATGGCCTACCGCACCGACGCCCTCAAACAGGTCGGCGGCTTCGACGAACGCTTCCGGCGTGCCTTCCGCGAGGACGCCGACCTCGCCCTGCGCGTCCTCGACGCCGGCTGGCGTATCCGGCAGGGCCGCCGCACCACCCGCCACCCCGTGCGCCCCGCCTCCCGCTGGGTGTCCCTGCGCGCCCAGCGCGGCAACGCCGACGACGCCCTCATGCGGTATCTGCACGGCCCCGACTGGTGGCACAAGGCGGTGGCACCGCGCGGCCGGCTGCGCCGCCACCTCGCGATCACCGCGGCCGGCACCGCCGCCTGCGCCCTCGCGGTCGCCGGACGCCGCCGGGCCGCCGCGGCCTGCGCGCTCGGCTGGGCCGTCGGCACCGGCGAGTTCGCCTGGACGCGGATCGCCCCCGGGCCGCGCACCCGGTACGAGGTGACCACCATGCTCGTGACCAGCGCGCTCATCCCGCCCACGGCTACCTGGCACTGGCTCAGCGGCCTGTGGCGGTACCGTGACGCCCCCGCTTGGCGGGAGGTCGCGCTGTGAGCTGTGTGTCAGGGCCGTGCCGGCCGGGGTTCTGCCGGGCTGCCCGTTCCCAGCCGATGAGGCTGGACAGCAGCAGGGCGAGCCCGAGTTCGGCCAGCTGATGCAGCTCCTGCCCGTTGCTCATGTCCCACAGGGGAACCGCGTACGTCAGCATGGCCGGCCTTCCGTGCCGTCACTTCTCCCGCTGCCCCTGCCCGTACCCGTTCCGGGCCGGCTCAGAGGCTGGGGTGTCGCGCGTCACTGGCCGTAGAACGTGGCGTCCGCCCGGTCGGTGGCCGTGCTCAGGGCTTGGACGTACAGCAGATTGCCGTAGTGGCGGATGTAGCGGCCGGGATAGTTGTACGACTCGTAGGAGACGCCTGCCGAGTCCGACAGCCCGGCGCGCTGGGAGAAGCTCGCGTCGGAGGCGAACTGGGCCGTGCCGTCGTTCTTCTCCACCCAGACCTCGAAGTTGTCGTGCCGCAGGTAGTAGCCGGGGAAGTTCGCCGACTCCAGGGACACGGCTCCGCTGCCGGTCAGGCCGGGGACCACCCGGAACTGCGAGTCCGCGAGCGGGGAGACGTTCGTGTCGGTCCGGGCGCGGAAGTCGTAGTGGCGGACGAAGCGGTCCGGGAAGTTGTACGACGACAGGCGCTGCGGGGTGACCCCGTCGGCCACCGGGATGCCGAAGTCGGGCGTGCCGTCGGCCTTCCAGTACAGCTTCTGGACGCGCGTGCGGCGGTTGGGGTCGTTGAGCGGATCGCCGCTGATGTCCTTGTAGTCGCGGTCGTGGTAGACGAGGACGTCGCTCTTGCCGTCCTCGGAGACGGTGAAGGAGTTGTGGCCCGGACCGTACTGGCCGGTGGCCGCGTTGCTGGTGAAGACCGGCGTCGGAGTCTTCGTCCAGGAAGCCGGGTTGAGCAGGTCGGCGCCCGCGGAGGCGGACAGCAGCCCCAGGCAGTAGTTGCTGTCGGTGGCGCTGGCGGAGTACGACATGAAGACCTTGCCGCCGTGCTGGATGACCGCCGGGCCCTCGTTCACCTTGTAACCGACCGTCTCCCAGGCGTAGGTGGGTCGGGACAGCCGGACCGGAGTGCCGGTGATGGCCCAGGGGCTGGACATCTTCGCAAGGTAGATGTCGGTGTTGTTGTCGACCGACGGGTCGCGCTGCGCCCAGGACAGATAGCGCACGCCGTTCACGACGAAGGTGGTGGCGTCCAGGGAGAAGCTCTCCCACCGGGTCTTGATCTGCCCCTTCTCGCTCCAGGCGGCGGTGAGCGGGTTGGCGCCGGTGCCCTCCAGGACGTACATCCGGATCGCCCACACGTCACTGGTGGAGCCGGCGGCGAAGTACACGTACCACTTGCCGTCGATGTAGTGGATCTCCGGCGCCCAGATGTGGGCGCCCATCACGCCACTGGCGTGCTTGGTCCAGATCGTCGTCTCGGGCGCCGTCCTGAGGCCCTGGATGGTGGTCGCCCGGCGCAGCACTATGCGGTCGTACTCGGGCACGGTCGCGGTGAAGTAGTAGTAGCCGTCGGTGTGTTTGAAGATGTGCGGGTCCGCCCGCTTCTCCGCGATCGGGTTGGTGTAGGTCACGGCGGGGGAGGCGGGCACCGCGGCCTGGGCGGTGGTGCCGGGGCCGGTCAGGCAGGCCGCCAGGGCGACCAGGACGGCCAGGAGGAGCCGTCCGGCGTTGCGTCTCACACCGACGAGCAGTCCACGCATAGGAGACCATCCTGTTCGTAATGTCGAACGCAGTTCGTGAATTCGATCAGAAGATAGGTGGGAGCCATGTTCGGGTCAACAGTTTCGTCACCTGTGCTTTACACGGGCGACGCTCAGCGTGTTCGCGGCGACGAACAACCCGAAGGCCTGCGCAACGTGAAGAGGTCCGCGAGGTACGGCACCGCCGAGGAGGGCACGCCCGCCGCGACCGCGTATCCGACGGCCTCCGCGCCCGGCGGCTGCCGCAGCACGAGGACGACACCCACCGGCAGGAGCATCAGGGCGGACAGCCCGGCCGCCGCCGCGATCAGCGCACAGCGCAGGCCCACGCGGCGGCGCGTGGCGGCCAGAGCGACGGTGTCGACGACTGGCTCACCGAGACCTCCACGGGCCGCGGCGTCGGCGTGACCGCCGAGTCCACCGCCCACCAGTACCCGCGTCCCGGCCTCGTCTACCGGCAGGTGCTGGAGCCCCACCACGGCGGCCTCCAGGACGGCGGGGTGCTCGTACAGGACCCGTTCCCCCTCGGGGGTGGCGATGTTCTCTCCGCCCGAGGCGATCATGTCCTTCTTGCGGTCGTCGATGTAGAGGAAGCCGTCCTCGTCGACGTGCCCGATGTCCCCGGTGTGGAGCCAGCCGCCTCGCAGGGCGGCGGGCTGCGCCAGTTCCTGTCCGTCCTCGAAAAGGGCCGGATCAGCGTCGCCGCCCTTGGCCTGTCGCTGGCCAAGGCGGCACTCGCGCTGGCGTCAAACACGCCACGGGGCGGCACCAGTTCGGCCGCCCGCTGTCCGACTTCCAGGCGATCGCGCACAAGATCGCCGACATGGGTCCTCCGTCAGCCGTGTCAGCTCGCCAGCGAGGCAGGCTCCCAGACCGCCTCGGGGTCGAGCGGCAGGTCGGTCCGGTCGTGCTTGAACCGCGCGGCCTGCGCCTCGACGTCCGGCAGGGCCGTGACGCGGGCCGCGAGCCCGCGGAACAGGGTCGAGCAGTACTCCCGCGACAGGTCCGCGGCGTCCCAGCGGCCGTCCGGCTTGACCCACTGGTAGGTGTGGTTGTGCAGATTGAGGAACTGCAGGGTGGCCAGGCGCGGTTCGACCGCGCGGAAGGTCCCGTCCTCGATGGCCTCCGTGAGCAGACCCATGACCAGGTGCTCGAAGTCGGAGCGCTGGCGCAGCAGGGTCTGGAGATAGTCGCCGGTGAGGCTGCGGTAGTCGTGCTCGTAGACCCAGATGTGGTCGAGCCTGCGGTAGATGATCGTCAGCAGCGACTCCGACAGCAGGCGCAGCCTGACCAGCGGCTCCTCGTCGAGGGCCGCGATCTGCCGGGCGCGGGCGAGCAGGGGCCCCATCACCCGCGACTGGATCTCGATGAGCAGGTTTTCCTTGGAGCCGATGTAGTAGTACAGCGCGCCCTTGGCGAGCCCGACCGCGCGGCCCAGATCGTTGATGGACGTCGCCGCGTAGCCCTGGCGGGCGAACAGCGAGGCCGCCGTATCGATGATCTTCTGGCGCCTGACCTCGAAATCCGGCCCGTGGCCCGGTGGTCGTGGCATGGCTTCTCTCCCCGCTGACGGTCAACCCAGTTTGCTAGACCAAACGGTGCATTAAAAGACGGGCGCGGACGGCGTGCCGCTCGCGCGAGCGTAGCGGGGACTGCTCATGACTCAGGCGCCGTCCTGGCCAAGGGCCGGGCGCCAACGGCATCGCCGGGCTGCCGATCGCCGCCGGGGGCGTGGTGGTGGCGTTCTTCGGTAGCTTCCAGAGCGGGAGTCGAGGGACGTACTGGAAGCGGCCGAGGGCGGCGGGAACCATCGGTTCCTCCCGCAGTCCTCAGCTCGCACGCCCCGCCGATGGTTGGCCAAAACTCCACGGTGCGTGATGGTCATCTCCCCGGAACCCCCCTGTCTCCACGGCGAGTTCACCTACGTTGGTGCTCTGATCATCAACGCCAAGCCGCAGGAGGCTCCGCCGTGCCGGATCCCAATCCCCAGGTCACCGATGACGCGAAGGCACGCGTCCGGATCGACACCTCCAAGCCGCACTCGGCCCGCTTCTGGAACTACTTCGTCGGCGGCAAGGACCACTACGAGGTCGACCAGGAGATCGGGGACCAGATCAAGGAGATCTTTCCCGGCCTCGTCGACGTGGCGCTCACGAGCCGGCACTTCCTGGGCCGCGCCGTCCGCCATCTCGCCGGTGAACAGGGCATCCGGCAGTTCCTGGACATCGGCACCGGCCTGCCGACCGCCGACAACACGCACGAGGTGGCCCAGCGCGTGGCCCCGGACGCCCGGATCGTGTACGTCGACAACGACCCCATCGTGCTGGCCCACGCACACGCCCTGCTCACCAGCACCCGCGAAGGCAAGACCGCCTATCTGAACGCCGACCTGTACGAACCCGAGGCCGTCCTGGAGGCCGCCGCGGGCACCCTCGACTTATCGCAGCCGGTCGCCCTGATGATCCTCAACACGCTCGGCCATGTCGCCGACTACGACCAGGCCCGCGGACTGGTGCGCCGGCTCATGGACGGCCTTCCCTCGGGCAGTTATCTGGTGATCAGCGACAGCACCGCCACCAGCCCGGGGATGATCGCCGCGTCGGAGGCGTACAACGCGAGCGGGGCGGTGCCGTACTACGTGCGCGAGGTCGAGGAGATCGCCGGGTTCTTCGACGGTCTCGAACTGGTCGAGCCCGGCATCGTCCAGGTGCCCGCATGGCGTCCCGACTCGCCTGTTCCGGCCACCGCTGCCACGGTCGACGCCTACTGCGGGGTGGGGCGCAAGTCCTGAGGCGGGGCGGTCGGCCCCGGTTCGTGATCCGTCGAGGCGGAAGCGTCGAGCACGTCGGTGAGGGTGCGGACCATCTACGGACTGCCGCACCAGGACATGGGGCCGGCCTTCGGCCTCGTCAGCACCTCGCACGAACTCGGCGCCGCGCTCGGCGTCGCCGTCAATTCGACCATCGCCGAGGGCGAGCCTGGAGGGCGGCGGCGCGGGCGCGACGGCCGCACCGGCGGCTCCGACGACGCCTTCACCGAGTGCGCGATCATCGCCGCGCTGGTCGCCGCCGGTGCGCTGCTGCCGGCGGAGCGGCCGGATCCGGCGTAGGGGCCGGTCATGGCGCACTGACGGCGGGGCTGCGGTGCACCCCGTCAAGCCGCCAGGCACCTCGTCAAGCCGCCAGGCACCTTCGTCAAGCCGCCAGGGCCGCCAGCACGGGCCCGCCCGCCAGGCCGAGTCCGGGTGAGAGCGCCGTAGTCACGTGCGCGACCGCGGTGCCCCTGGTCACCCCGCCAGGGCCGCCAGCACAGGCCCGCCCGCCAGGCCGAGTCCGAGGGAGGCCGCCGTAGCCACGTACGCGACGACGCGTGCCGCGCGGTCACCTTCCACATGCCCCGGCGCCCCGGTCCGGGAGGCCGCGGGCACGATCCAGCGCAGGTAGTAGAAGAGGGACGCCACCGTGTTGACGGCGGCCACGACGGCGAGCCACGCGTAGCCGCCGTCGAACGCGGCGCTGAACACCTCGAGTTTGCCGAGGAAGACCGCGGTCGGCGGTGTACCGACCAGTCCCAGCAGGCAGATGACGAGGCTCGCGGCGAGCAGCGGGCGCTCCTTCGCGAGCCCTCGGTAGTCGTCGAGGGTGTGGGCACGCGGGAGTGCGCAGACCACGGCGAAGGCGCCGAGGTTGGTGACCGTGTACGCCGCGAGGTAGTACAGCAGCGACTGCTGGGCGAGGTCCGCGCGTGAGGCCACGGCCACCGGCATGAGCAGGTAACCGACCTGACTGATCGTCGAGTAGGCGAGCAGCCGCTTCACGTCCTGCTGGAAGAACGCCCCCAGGTTGCCGAGCGTCATCGACGCGGCGGCCAGTACGGCGACGAGCGCGGGCCACGGCAGCGTGCTGTCCGCGAAGACGACGTCCCCGAGGCGGAAGAGCGCGGCCAGTGCCCCGATCTTCGGGAGGGTGGTGAGGAGTGCCGCCACCGGAGGGCTGCTGCCCTGCACGGCGTCGGGCACCCAGAAGTGCGCGGGCACGCCGCCGGCCTTGAACAGGACGCCCGCCAGCAGCCCGATCGCCCCCGTGGCCAGCAGCGCCTCGGGCGCGTCGCGGAAGGCCTCCCCGAGCATCGGGTAGCCGGTGCCGCCCCCGGCGGCGTACAGGACGGTGATCCCGGTCAGCAGGAAGACGCCCAGCAGCGCCCCGATCACGTAGTACTTCAGGGCGGCTTCGGTGCCCGGCCCGTCCTTGCGGAACCCCGCGAGGGTGTACGCGGGGATGCTGGCCAGCAGGTACGCGGCGGCGAGCAGCAACAGGTCCTGCGCCCCGGCCATCATCAGCGCGCCCAGCGAGGCCAGTTGGAGCAGGACGTAGAACTCGCTCTCCCGGGGGTCCCCGCGCAGGGGGCCGAAGGAGAGGGCGAGGACGAGGAGCGTGCCGCCGAGGATCACGATCCGGGAGGTGCTCGTCACCGGGTCGACGGTGAAGGCCTCGCCGAAGGCGGTCGTGGCGGGCTCGGCGGCGGCCACCGAGGCGGCGGCGATGCCGGCCACGCACGCGAGGGCCGCCAGCAGACCGACGGCCCACTGCCGGGCGCGCGGCAGCCACGAGCCGAGCAGCAGGCCGAGCACGGCGGACGCGGCGAGCAGGACCTCGGGCAGGAGGTCGAGCGGGTTCTCGTTCATCTCGTTCATCGGGCGAGCAACTCCAGGACGGACCGGGAGGCCGGCTCGATGACGTCGAGCAGGAAGCGTGGTGCCACGCCGAGGACGACGGCCAGGACGAGCAGGGGTACGACGGCGAGGGCCTCGTGCGCGCGGATGTCGGGGAACACGCGTGGCGTGCCCGGCGCGTCGGGCAGCCGCAGCGGCCCGGTGAAGATCTGCCGCAGCGCGCGCAGGAACAGCCCGGCCGTGAGCAGGATGCCGAGTACCGAGAGCGCCGTGGCCACCGGCCGTGGTCCGAGGCTGCCCGTGAAGATCTGGAACTCGGCGATGAAGCCGGAGAACCCGGGCAGGCCGAGCGAGGCGAAGGCCGCGACGCCGGTCAGGGCCGCGAAGGCCGGGGCCGCGGCGGCGAGCCCGGAGTAGGCGGGCATGTCGTACGTCCGTCCGCGCTCGTACAGCACCCCGGCGAGGAGGAACAGCGCGGCGGTGAGCAGTCCGTGGCTGACCATCTGCGTGACCGCTCCGGTGACGGCGAGGGAGCGGGCCTGCGCGGAGCTGTCCGCGGTCGCCGCGGCGGCGCCGATCGCGAGCACGATGTACCCCATGTGGTTCACGGAGGTGTAGGCGACCATCCGCTTGAAGTCGGTCTGGGCGAGGGCGACCAGCGCGCCGTGCAGGACCGAGATGACACCGATGACGACCAGGACGAGGGCGTAGCGGCGCCAGGCCTCGGGGAGCATGGGCATGGCGATGCGGACGAAGCCGTACGTGCCCATCTTCAGCAGCACCCCGGCCAGGATGGCCGAACCGGCCGCGGGCGCCTCCACGTGGGCCGGCGGCAGCCAGGTGTGGAAGGGCACCGTCGGGGTCTTCACGGCCAGGCCGACGACGATGGCGAGGAGCACGAGGGCGCCGTAGACGGAGCGTCCGGCCAGCGGGTTCTGCTTGGTCAGCTCGACCATGTCGAAGGTGTGCGGCGACGCGGCCAGGTACAGCCCGATGAAGCCGAGCAGCAGGGCGAGCGAACCGACGAAGGTGTAGAGGAAGAACTTCAGCGCGGCCCGGGCCGCCTGCCGGTGGCCCCAGCCCGCGATGACGAAGTACATCGCCACGATGGACAGGTCGAAGTAGACGAAGAACAGGATCAGGTCCAGGGCCGCGAACAGCCCCAGGCAGGTGGTCTCCAGGAAGAGGAACAGCGCGGCGAACTCGCGGATCCGGCGCTTCTCGCGCAGTGAGTACAGCGCGCACGCGAGGAACAGCAGACAGGTGAGGGCGAGCAGCGGCAGGGAGAGCCCGTCCACGCCGACGTGGTAGCCGACGCCCGCGCTCGGGATCCAGCGGGCGCGCTCCTCGTACTGCATGCCGCCGCCGGCGTCGTACCCGATCCACAGGGCGACGACCAGGGCGAGCTCGACGGCCGACGCCGCCACCCAGACGGCGCGGAACACCGCCGGCGTCGTACGGCGGGGGAGTGCGAACAGCAGCAGAGCGACAGCCGTGGGCGCGAAGACGAGGGCGGACAACAAGGGGGTCACCTCACGAGGACGAGCACGACGGCGAGGACGGTGAAGGCGGCGACTGCCTGGGCCAGGTACTGGTGCACCTGGCCGGTCTGCGGGAGGCGGGACCAGCGGCCCAGCGCGCGGGTTCCGGCGGCGAGGGCGGTGACCGTCCCGTCGAGGGCACGCTCCACGACGCCGTCCGTCCAGCGGGCGAACCGCATGGCGAGGGCGGCCGAACCGTCGACGGCACGGTCCACAACCCGGTCGTCGAAGGCGGCGGCCAGGTGCGCGAGCTGCACGACGGGGGCGACCAGGAGGAGGTGGGCGGCGCGTTCCAGGTGCAGCCAGTCGACGAAGAGCGGCTTCGCCGACGGGCGCGTTCGCCAGGTCCAGGTGACCGCGACCGCGAGCAGGGCGAGACCCCCGGAGACCGCCAACTCCCAGGCGTGCGGCGCCGGTTGAACGGGGCCGGCGAGAACCCGCCCGACACTGTCACGCAGCGGGGGGAAGGCCAGCGGCGTCAGCGCGACGCATGCCACGGCCAGCAGCACCAGGGGCGTCACCGCGCCACCCGGGATGCGACGGCGGGCAGCGGCGGGCCGTGGCACCGCACGCTGCCACACGTACCACAGGGCCTTCGCGCTGTAGACCGCCGAGAGGACAGCGCCGGCCAGTCCGGCGGCGTAGAGCCAGGGGCTGCGGTCGAGGGCTCCCGCCAGCAGCACGTCCTTGGCGGCCCACAGTGAGAGCGGCGGGAGCCCGGCGAGGGAGAGCGCGGCCACGGTGAAGGCCACGCCGACCGTCCGGCTGTGGCGGGCGGCACCGAGCAGCTCCGGGAGCCGCTGCGTGCCCAGGGCCGTCAGCCAGGCGCCCGCGGCGAGGAAGAGGAGGCTCTTCGCCGCCGCGTGGGCGATGAGTTGCAGCGTGCCGCCGGAGGTCGCGCCGGCACCGGCGGCCAGCACCATGAAGCCGATCTGCGCACAACTCGACGCGGCGAGCAGCTGCTTGAGGTCCGTCTGTGCCACGGCGACGAGCCCGAGACAGAGCGCGGTGGCGGCGCCGGTCCAGGCGACCACGTCGTCGCCCCAGCCGGAGGCGTCCAGCAGCGGCCCGGTGCGCAGCAGCAGATACGCCCCCGCGACGACCATCGTCGCCGAGTGCAGCAGCGCGGAGACCGGGCTCGGGCCCTGCATGGCCTTCGACAGCCAGAAGCTGAACGGCAGTTGGGCCGACTTCCCGAGGGCCGCGACGATGATGCCCGCCGTGAGGAAGGACAGCCACGGGTCGTCGGCGCGTGCGAGGCCGTCGAGCGAGAGCGTCGGGTCCTGGCCGCTCGCGAGCGCGGCACCTGCCGCCAGGTAGAGGCCGAGGTCGGCGGTGCGGGTGGTGAGGAACGCGGTGTCGGCGGCGCTCGTGCGCTCCGGGTCCCGCCACCAGTAGCCGATCAGCGCCCACGAGGTGGCGCCCATGACTTCCCAGCCCATGAGCAGGACCGGGAGGGTCGCGGCGGTCACCGTGGCGAGCATGCTCCCGGCGAACAGCAGCATCAGCCCGAAGAAGCGCGCCCGCGCCTCGTCGGCGCCGAACTCGGCCGCGCTGAAGAGGAGTACGGCGAGGGTGACGGCGGTGACCGTGATCACCAGCACCCCCGACAGGCCGTCCACCGCGAACCGCATCGGCAGCCCGTCGAGGAACGGCGCCCGCACGCTCGGGTGCCGGAAGGCCGCGGTGATCGCGAGCCCCAGGGCGGCGGCCGTCACGGTGAGCGCCACGGCCGGCGCCACGCGATCGGCCCGGCGCCCCACGCCGAGCAGCAGCGCACCGGCAGCGAGCGGCAGGGCGACCAGCGCCCACAGCAGGGCGCTCACTCCTTCAACTCCGCCGCCATGTCGGTCATGTCGACCTCCCGCGAGCGGAACAGGGCGGTGACGACGGCGAACCCGATCGCCATCTCCAGAGCCATCGCCGTCACCGCCAGCACGATCAGCACCTGGCCGTCGGCCGCCGCCGGAGCGATGTAGTGCCAGACGGCCCCGGCGCCCAGGATGACCCCGCCCAGCATCAGTTCCAGGCCCATCATCAGCATCACGATCGACTGCTGGGTGAGGGCTCCGAACAGCCCGACGCAGAACAACGCGGCGGCAAGCAGCAGAAACAGTTCCAGACTCACCGGCCGACACCGCCTCGTACGGGATCGTCCGGGCGCCCGGCCCGCAGGTCGTCGCCGAGCCGGTCGTACCGTCCCCGCCTGGTGGCCAGCACCACGGTCGCGACGATCGTCGCGAACAGAGCCATGCCCAGCGTCATCATGGTCAGCATCTGCGGGCCCATGAGGGACATGCCGAGGTCCATGGTGGGATCGGCCGGCGCCTTCCCGCGCCGGGCCGGCCAGGGCGCGAGCAGGATCCCGGCGGCGAGGAGCACGAAGACGAGGCCGCTGACGACGGCCGCGCCCTTCTTGTTGTGCATCATCGTCATCGGCATCAGCCCGGCCGGGTTCATCATGTACATCACCATGAAGACCGCCATGATGGCCATCTCGATCGTCATCATCAGCACGATGACGATGCCCAGGTAGTCCAGCCCCAGCAGCACCACCAGGCCGCCCACGCACAGCAGCGAGGTCAGCAGGGAGAACGTCGCCCGGGCCATGGAGTCGAAGCGGAACACCATCACGCCGCTCGCGACCGCGAGGAGGGCCAGCACCCAGAAGACCGCGACATCCATTGCGACATCCATTTACGTACGACACCTCGCTCTCGTCATCGATTCAGGACTACGACGGCCACGACCAGGGCCTGCACGATGGCCAGCGGGGTCAACACGACCCAGGCCAGCTCCAGATAGCGCTCCATGCGCAGGGTCGGCACCCTGCGCCGGACCCAGACCAGAAAGGCCAGGACAGCCGCCGTCTTGAGTAAGGTCCACGCCCAGCCGGGCAGCAGCGGCCCGTGCCCGCCGCCGAGGAAGAGCGGCACACTGAACGCCGCCGCCACGACCAGCAGCAGCCACCGGCCACCGAGGAAGAGCACCCGGTCCGGCCCCGACAGCTCCGAGGCCGCGCCACCGGCGAGGTCCTGTCCGGCGGGCTGGTCGAACGGCCCCCAGAACGCCATCGCCATGGCACTGAGCAGATAGATCCCGAACGCCGCCGGCATCCATACCGCGAACCACAACCCGTCCTGGGCATCGACGACTTCGCCCACCCGCAACGACTCGGCGCCCAGCGCGGCCGTGGTGACCGCGAGCATGTGCGGCAACTCGTACGCCAGCCCCTGCGCCAGGAACCGGTACCCGCCGATCAGCGAGAGCGTCGAGTTCGGCCCCCACCCCGCCAGCCACACCGCCGCCCAGGCCAACGCCTCCATCGCGTTGAACCAGACGATCCCGTCCGGCAGATCACTCACCGACCGGAAGCCGAGCGGCAGTACGACGGCGGCCAGGACGGCGGCGACGGGAAGCAGACCCGCTCCGATCCGGGCCAGCGGCCCGTCCGAGGCCCGCGTCCGCCGCGACTGCTGCACAAGCTGCCGCACCACCTCACGCCCGGGCTCCAACGCGCGGGCCCCCGCTGCCCGCAGGGATCCCGGCCGCCCGTTGCGTGCGCCGGCGGCGAGGACGGCGTCGAGTCCGGCTGTCATCAAGGCCGCCGCGACCAGGAGGGCGGGCAGGACGAAGACCGCCCACAGGGGGGTGCGTTCAGTCATGGGGTGCCCCCTGTCGCGGGGGCATGGGCGAGCGCGTCGTGCGCGGGCCCCGCCGCGCGCACGCATCGCGGCTGTCCGTTGCGGGCGCCGGTCGTGAGGGCGGCGTCGAGTCCGGCTGACGTGTGTTCAGCCACGGGCCACCTCTGTCATCGGAGCGTGCGCGAGCTCGTCGAGGTCCGGGTCCAGGCTTGCGACGATGATCCGCGCGCAGGCGAACTCGGCGCCCTCCAGCAATCCGGGCAGTGCGTCGAGGAGCGGTTGGGAGGGCGGCGCTGCCCCGCCGATCCGCCCGCGAGGGCCGATGGCTTCTGCTCCGTCCAGCACGCCGGTGTCCTCGCAGCCTGCCGCGCTCCGCCCGACCGCGTCGAGCCATACGAGCATCCGGCCGTGCGCGTCCCCATCGGCGACCAGGGCGGGGCCGGTGATCCCGAGATGGTGTGCGTGCTCAGCGGTCAGCGGCCCCAACCCGGCGGTCAGCCACCGCAGGGCCCGCGACCGCTCGGCCCGTCGGATCAAGGGCCGTACGAGAGGGGAGAGTTCGGCGGCGCCTGCCCCAGCCAGCGCGTTGTCCCGTGCCCGTCGGGCGCGGGCGGCGAGGTCGGCCCACCCCGCCACGGCGAAGAACCTTCCCAGGCTGTCCAGATGCGCCGCGCACAACCGCCGCGCCGCGTCGCCCCGGGTCACGCGCTCGCCCGCGGCGGCACGGAGCCATGGGTCGTCCCAGAAGGGCGGATGCGGGGAGGTGTGGGATGTGTGGAAGGCGGGGAGTGCGGGAGCCATCGTCTCGACGCCGGCCTGCTGGACGACATCGCCCTGGAGGGTCAGGCGCAGCACCAGCCCGGCGGGCCAGTCCACGAGAGCCGGGCCCAGCGGCACATGCAGCCGGTCGAGCCTCAGCCCGTCCCGGTCATCGGCGCGATCCGCCATGGGCAATCCGTCCACTACGCCGCCCATGTCGTGCCCGGCGTGACCGTGATGCGCGCCGTGCATGTCGTGGCCAGCGTGGCCGCCATGGCCTTCGTGTGCTTCGTGTTCGTCATGCCCGTTGTGGTCAGCGTGCCCGTTGTGGGCTTCGTGGGCGGCGTGTTGCTCGTGTGTGTCGGCTGCGGGGGGCTCGGTCTGGCCGTGTCCGCTGTGGTCGGCGTGGGACATGCCCCCGTCGTGGGCGTGGTGCTCGTCGTGCCCCTCGCTGGAGCCATGGGACTCATGCCCGGCGTGGTTTTCATGTCCCGCCGAGGCGGCGTGGCCTTCGTGTCCTTCGTGTTCGTCATGCCCGTTGTGGTCAGCGTGCCCGTTGTGGCCTTCGTGGGCGCTGTGTTGCTCGTGTGTGTCGGCTTCGGGGGGCTCGGTCTGGCCGTGCTCGCTGTGGTCGGCGTGGGACATGCCCCCGTCGTGGGCGTGGTGCTCGCTGTGCCCCTCGCTGGAGCCATGGGACTCATGCCCGGCGTGGTTTTCATGCCCGGCCGAGTCGTCGTGGCCGTCGTGGCCGTCATAGCCGCCGCGGAGCGCTGCCAGCCCCTGATCGAGGACCGTGGTGACCTGTTCGGCGTCCGTCAGTAGCACCCGTGCCTTGGGCGCCGGTATGGCGTCCCACAGGTTCGAGACCCAGTCCTGCTCCTCTGTGAGGCCGGTGCCCAGGACCACGAGGAGATCCGCCCCGGCGGGCGTGCTCGCGGTCGGCCATTCCCGCCGGACGAGCTCCGCCTCGACGGCCAGCCGCTCCCGGGTGGCTCCGGGAGACACCGCGAGCAGAACTCCCGGGCGGGACAGGGCCGTTCGCGTGAGTCGGCGTCTCAACTCCATCGGAACGCCCCCTCCCGCCAGGCGTATCCGACGCCCGCCAGCAGGATGCCCAGGAAGAGGAACATCTCGACGACCGCGCTCGTACCGACCGCCGAGACGACCTTCGTCCACGGGTACATGAACAGCATCTCCATGTCGAAGGCGAGGAAGACCATCGTGACCGGATACCAGCGGACGTGGAACCGGGACAACGCGTGCTCCTGTGGTTCCAGCCCTCCGCTGAACGGCCCGGTGCGCAGCGGCTCCCGGACCGCCCTTACGGCGATGGAGAGACCGTGGAGAAGCACAACTGCCCCAGTAACCAGGACCAAAAGGACCAGGACCGGTTGCCAGTCCGATGTCTGCACGGTCCCCCTTCCTCTGAGGATCTGCTTAGTAGATTAGCTCATACGGCGACCCCGAAAGGCCGTCAGGCGCGGCCGACGAGCTCGTAGCCGGCCTCGTCGACGGCGGCGCGAACGGCCTCCTCGTCGAGCGGGGCGGCGGAGGTGACGGTGACCTCGCCGGTGCCGGCGACGGCCTTGACCGCGGTGACGCCGTCCAGCGCGGAGATCTCCTGGGAGATCGCGCCCTCGCAGTGCCCGCAGGTCATCCCGGAGACCTTGTAGACGGTGGTGACGCCGACGCCCTGGACGTCGACCGTGGCGTCGGAACCGCAGGAGTGGGAGCCGCAGCAGGAGCCGGAGTTCGTCTCGGTGGTCATGGCTACTTCACTTCCTCAGGGTATGGATGTGCAGGTCGTTGCCCAGGAGGGGCGCGGTTCCCCGGCCCTCTCGCAGACGTCAGAACCATACCCCCTACCCCTAGGGGGTATCAACGCCAATCAACTCAGTGACTTGAAAAACGGGCGCACCTGTACGCCGCCTTGCCGGTTCAGCGGACGATCAGCGTGCCCGTCATGTTCGGGTGGAAGGTGCAGACGAAGGCGTAGCGGCCGGCCTCGGAGGGAGCGGTGAACGTCCCGGACTCGCCGCCGTCGATGCTCCCGGTGTCGAAGCCTTCGCCGTCCGTGGCCGTGACGGTGTGTGCGGCGGAGTCCTTGTTGACCACGGTGACCTTCTCGCCCGGACGCACTTCTGGGTCATCCGGGCTGAACGCGAAGTCCTCCATCGTGATGCGAGGTGCGCCCGCGGTTTCGGAGGTGGGCGACGCCGGCGATGTGGGCGAGGAAGTGGGGCTGGGGGAGGCCGGGGAGGGTTCGTCGTCCCCGTTGCCGCAGGCGGGCGCGAGCAGCAGGGCGGCGGCCACTGCGAACGCCGCCGGTACGGTACGTAGGCTGCGATGCGAAGGCGACATCGGATCGGGCCCTTCGTGAGGGCGCCCGCCGGCGGCCTGGGCCGGGGATCAAGGAGTCCGAGTCCGCCCGAGCGCATGAATGGCTTGGGTCCATTCTCCGCCTCGGGCCTTCAGGTGCCAGGCGGCCGGCCTCGCAGCTGCTCTTACGCGCGAAGCCGCCGGTCAGTGGCGTCCTGTCCTCACACGGCCATCATCAGCAGCATCGCGGACATGGTCCCGCCCATGCCGATATGGGCGGCCAGCGCCGCGTCCGGGGCGGCTCCGAGTTTGCGGCGCCGCCCGTGACCGCCGCGCTGTGCGGTCCGGGCCCTGTCCCACACCGAGATCGTCAGCGACGCCAGAAAGACGAACACCGTGTCCGGCATGGCGAGCAGCCAGCGCCCCCAGCCGACCCCGGAGCCCGCACTCCGGCCGCCCCGGCCGGTGCCCCGGATCCTGGCCCATACGGACGCGCCGATCGACAGCGCGAAGTACACGGCGAGCGCCACGATCAGGTACCGCCACACCGAGGTGGATCCCGCGGCGGCGTCGGTGTCGGCCGCGGCATGCGTCATGCCGGGCATGTCGGTCCCGTGCATGGACCCCATCCCGTCCATGGAGTCCATGCCCTTCATGCCGTCCATGGACTCCATGCCGCCCATCTGGTGCGTATCCGTCGTGCTCGCCGTGTCCTCCATGCCCGGCATGTGTGCCATGGACGAATGCCCCAGGGCGAGCACCGGCCCGGACGACGTACTCGTCATCGCGAGCGTCATGATCACCATGCCCGCGCTGCCGACGACGAGGTGCACCCAGTGACGGCCGTGCTTCCACCCGTGCGTGCGCGTGTGCTTGACGGCCATGGCCACGCCCCCGAGCCCGACGAGGGCGAACAACCCCGACCACCACATGCCGTAGTCGGCGTACCAGGCGACAGTCGCCGGCAGGGCCATGGCGGCCATGCACAGGCCCATCAGGAGATCGCCTCCGGCCACGAAGCGGGTCTCACCGCTGGTGGTCACCACCCGGACCGCGCTGACGGCGGCCACCAGTGCCGCGACCATCGCGATGGCCCAACTGAGCGCCATGGTTCCCATCTTCACCGTCCATTCGGGCCGCCATCTGCTAGTGCCCTTAGTACGTCCGGGGCTGGGTGAGTGTTCAGCAGGCGATGAGATCCCCTCCGGCCGTACTTACCCCCGGGGGGTAGTATGCGGATTCGGCGGCACAACACGGCACAGGTGGAGCGCATGACGATTCGGACAGTGCACAGCGGGGGCCCAGCCGTCCGCTGGGCCTACGGGGTGTTCCTCACCCTGTGCGTCGCGCTGGCCGTGCTCGTTCACCACGAGACGTCCGCGACGGGCCTCTCCTCGATGCCGAGCATGGCCCATGCCACTCACGTGATGCCTGACGAGACGGCGCCGGCGGTCTCGGACGACTCCTCGCGCAGCGCCGACGCCAACGGCGGGTGCTCCATGCCCGGAACACAGCACTGCACCACGGCGAGTGTCGGCTCCGTGCAGCTCGCGCTACCCGCCCAGGTCACGTTCGACCAGTCGGCGCACCTGCGGCAGGCCGCGGCCGGTCGCGCACCCGGCGCCACGGTCGGCCGAGCCCCGCCCGATCTGTCCGTCCTCTCGCAACTGCGCATATAGGCCGCGCCGGACGGCGCGCGATCCGCCGTCCCGCCCGCGACCACATCGGCAGTTTCGATATCGCAGTTTCGATATCGCAGTTTCGATACAGAGGACACCACTCAATGAACAGCATCAACCGTCGCTCCGTCCTGTTCGCCGGGCTGGGCGTCGCAGGCGCGGGCGCGCTCGCGGCGTGCAGCAGCGGCTCCGGCTCCGGCAGCGGCTCCGGCCCTGGCAGCAACGCCCTGGTCGGTCCCTCGGGCTCGGCGGTCGCCGCCGCCGAGAAGAAGCGGACCAGCACCGGACGGCAGCAGAAGCTCACCCTGACCGCGGCGCCCGCCATGATCGACCTGGGCGGCGGCGTCATGCCCAGGACCTGGGCCTTCGACGGACGCACCCCGGGCAAGGAGATCCGCCTCTCCGTCGGCGACACGCTGGTCGCCGAACTGTCCAACCAGCTGCCGGACAAGACCCCGACCTCGATCCACTGGCACGGCATCGCCCTGCGCAACGACATGGACGGCGTGCCGCCCGTCACCCAGACCGCCGTTCGGGCCGGCTCCACCTTCACCTACCGGTTCCTCGCCGATGCCCCGGGCACGTACTTCTTCCACCCGCACGTCGGCGTCCAGCTCGACCGCGGCCTGTACGCCCCGCTGATCGTCGAGGACCCCAAGGAGACCCTCGACTACGACGACGAGTGGGTCGTCCTGCTGGACGACTGGGTCGACGGCGTCACCGGCACCCCCGACGAGGTCTTCGCCGAACTGAAGCAGGGCATGGGCGGCATGGACGGGATGGGTGGCATGGACATGGGGGACAGCGCCGGCCCCAGCCCCAGCCCCAGCGGCATGGAGGGCCACGACATGGGGGACATGTCGACGAAGTTCATGCTCATGGGCGCCGAGAGCGAGCTGCTCGGCGGCGACGCGGGCGATGTGAGGTACCCGCACCACCTGATCAACGGCCGGGTGGCGACCGACCCGGACGTCTACACCGGCAAGCCCGGCAAGAAGGTACGGCTGCGGATCATCAACGCCGGCTCAGACACGGCCTACCGGCTGGCCCTCGGCGGCCACAAGCTGACCATCACGCACACCGACGGCTTCCCGGTCCGGCACCAGGAGGTGGACGCGCTGCTGGTCGGCATGGGCGAGCGGTACGACGTCCTCGTCACCCTCGGCGACGGGATCTTCCCGCTCGTCGCCCTGGCCGAGGGCAAGAAGGCGAACGGTCTCGCCCTGGTGCGCACGGGCTCAGGAAGCAAGCCGTCCGCCACCGTCCGCCCGAAGGAACTCGACGGCATGATCATGACGGCGTCCCAGCTGCGAGCGGCCGACGACGTACGCCTGAAGTCCGCCAAGACCGACATCACGCACCAGATCAAGCTGACCGGAGGCATGGACAAGTACAACTGGGCCATCAACGGCAGGCCGTTCGACATGAACGACCCCGACGCCCACCCGATCCTCGTCGAGGAGGGGCAGCGCGTACGGCTGGACTTCGTCAACACCACCGACATGTGGCACCCGATGCACCTGCACGGCCACACGTACCAGCTCGGCGCCTCGGGACCGCGCAAGGACACCTCGATCGTGCTGCCCAAGAAGACGCTGTCCGTCTTCTTCGACGCGGACAACCCGGGCCAGTGGATGCTGCACTGCCACAACGCGTACCACGGCGAGGCCGGGATGATGGCGAACGTGGCCTACCAGGCCTGACGTTCTCCGCACGCCGTCCGGGCGGGCCCGTCGATCGACGGTGGGCGCGTCCGGACGCGGCCGTTCTCGGGCTCGGGGGAAAGTCAGTGGGCTGAGCGCCCCGGGTGGTGGCCGTGCTGCTCATGCGGACGCGTCGTGGGCTCCCGGTCGTCCGGTACGGCACTCCCCGCACGCAGTCCGGACAGGGTGACCGTGACGAGCCGGTCGGCCGCCGCGTCGGAGGGCAGGGCGGCAGCCGCGGTGAGGGCGTGCAGGCAGTACGTCGCGAGTTCGTCGGGCGCGACATCGCCGCGGAAGTCACCTGTCCGCACCCCTGCGGCCAGCAGGTCCCGGATCATGTCGTGGAGTTGCCCCTGGGCGTGGGCCACTCGCTCGTCCCGGTGCAGGAATGCCGCGAGTTCGCTGCCGTGGTGGCCACGGGAATGGCGCGAGATGTGGGCGAACGCCCTGAGGACCGCCTCCAGCCGGTCGCCGGCCCCGTCGGTCCGGTCCCGGATCTCCGTCAGCTGTCCCAGGTGCCCGGTGATCTGACGGTTGTGCCAGGCGAGCAGGATCGCCTCGACGTCCGGGAAGTACTTGTAGAGCGTCGCCCGTCCGATGCCGGCCCGCTCGGCGATCTGCGACATCGTCACCGCCCGTACGCCGTGCTCGGCGGCCAGCTCGACGGCGGAGTTCAGGATCGCGTCGTGGACGGCGCGGCGGTGCGCCTCGATCGTCTCGTTCCACAGCTTCGGCACCGGGCCAGTGTACGCGGCGACGACGTCGATACACCTGGTTGACATGGTAGACACTGTGTCTCGTAAAGTGGGAAGCGCGCGGCGAACCGCGTATCAAATCGGCGCCACGTACCGTGCGCCACCCACGCACCGTGAGGGACACGCACATGGCCGACTCGCCCACTCGCCCCGACGACGCCGGGCACGCATCGGCTTCCGCGGCGCATCCCGGCATGCCGCGCTGGGCCAAGACCCTCGCGATCGCCGCCGGCGCGGCCCTGCTCGTGGCGTTGGTGCTCATGCACACGCTCGGCGGCGGCATGGGCGGGCACTGATCGCGATGACCATGAACCGTCGCCTCCGCAAGATCGCGCTCACCGCGCACGTCACCTCGTCGGTCGGCTGGCTCGGTGCCGTCGCCGTCTTTCTCGCCCTCGCCGTCGCCGGTCTGGCCAGTGGGAGTGCTCAGACGGTGCGCGGCGCCTACCTGGCGATGGAGGTGACGGGCTGGTTCGTCCTGGTCCCGCTCAGCTTCGCCTCCCTGCTCACCGGGCTCGTCCAGTCGCTGGGAAGCACGTGGGGGCTGTTCCGCCACTACTGGGTGCTCTTCAAACTGCTCATCAACGTCGTCGCCACCGTCCTGCTGCTCGTGCACATGCAGGTGATCGGCCGTGTCGCCGACGCCGCGGCCGTGGCGAGCCTGGCCGACGGCGAGCTCTTCGGGATGCGGGTTCAACTGCTGGCCGATGCCGCCGCGGCTGTGCTGATCCTGTTGGTCGCGGTCACGCTGTCGGTGTACAAGCCGAAGGGGATGACTCGCTACGGGTGGCGCAGGCAGCAGGAGTCGCGAGCGGGGCATACCGCTCTTACGCGGCGAGAGGCGCGAGCTTCGTGAAGGTCTCGCCGCCGTCGCGGGACTCGTACACGCCGTCCTGTGTCGCGGCGAGAACGTGCTCGGCGTTCACCGCGGTCAGCGCCTGGGGCTGTCCGCCGGGCACGGTGGTGAGCTGTTTCCATGTCCTGCCGTCGTCCGCGCTGCTGCTCAGCTTCCCGGCGGGGTCGATGCCGAACAGCGACTTCTCCACGGGCCAGGACAGGAAGGCATGGACCTGCGCGGAGCCCTTGCCGAAGGTGCGGCCGCCGTCGGTGCTGGCCAGCACGCCGTCGGCGGTGGTGGCCAGCAGTTTGTCCCCGGCCGGGCTCACCGCGAGGTCGAGGGCGTCGAGCGAGGCCCGGTCGTCCCAGTTCTCGAGGTCGCCGCTGACCCGGACCCGGCCGGACTCGTAGCCGTAGACGGTGCCCTCGGCCGAGTCGAGGGAATGGAAATCGGCTTCCCCGGACAGCGACCGGGACGTCCAGGTGACGCCCGCGTCCTCGGACTCGATCAGGCCCACGTTGCCCGGACGGTCGCTGCCCTCGGCTCCGTGTCCGCTGGCGACGAAGGTGTTGGCGCCGGTCACGGTGAAGCCCATGAAGTCGTCCTCGCTGACGCCGACGAGTTCCGGCTTGCCGCCCTTGGCCACGGTGTAGAGCCCGTTGTGGGTGGCGACGTACACGCGTCCGTCGGCGGGATCGACGCCCAGGCCGTGCACATGGGAGAGCGTCCCCGACGAGTCCGCGGCGTCCGCCGCCACCTCCGTGTCGGCCGAGTCGTCCCCGCCGCCCCCGCAGGCGGCCAGGGCCAGGGAGGCGAGCGAGACGCCCGCGGCGGCGAGCAGGGTACGGACGGCCGGACGTGCGATCACTGAAGTTCCTTGCGGGGTACGGGCGTTGGTGACTCAGACACTCAGACGCTCAGGGCCGCGACGCGGCGAAGAACGGCATGGAGTCCAGGGGGACGATCTCGATGTTCTTGCCGGTGCGCGGCGCGTGGATGGCCTTGCCGTTGCCGACGTACATGCCGTTGTGCTGGGTGTCGTTGTACCAGTAGATGATGTCGCCCGGCTGAAGGTCCGACTTGGACACCTTGCGGCCCGCGTCGTACATCTGCTGGACCGTGCGGGGCAGGGAGACCCCCGCTGTGCGCCAGGACGCGCCCACCAGGCCTGAGCAGTCGTAGGAGTTGGGACCCGTCGAACCCCACTCGTACGGCTTGCCGAGCTGCGCGTACGCGAAGTCGAGCGCGCTTTTCGCACGACCGCTGGCGGGGCCGTTGTAGGTGGCGCGGGAGTCGCTGGCGCCCGCGGAGGCGTCGTCCCGCTCCTGGGCGGCCTCCATCCTGGCGCGCTGCTGGGCGGTCAGGCTGTTGAGGAGCTTGCGGGCCTCGGTGAGCTTGCCCTGGACCTCGTCCTTCTTCGCCGCGGCCTTGGCGCGGGTCTCCTCCAGGGACTTCAGGCGCTGCTGGGCGCTCACGCGTTCCTGCGCGAGTTCGCGCTGCTTGGCCTGCATCGCCCGCAGGGCGTCGGCCTGCCGGCTGTTCGTACGGTCGAGCATCTCGGCCTGCTCGAGATAGTTCTCCGGGTCGCCGGACAGGAACAGCTGCACACTCGGGTCGATGCCGCCACTGCGGTACTGGGCGGCCGCCAACGGGCCGACCTTCTCCCGCAGTTCGTTGACCTCCTGCTGCTTGCGCGCCAGCCGGTCCCGCGCACCGTCCACCTCGCGGCGCAGCTTCTCCTGCTTTGCGCTGATGGCGTTGTACTCCTCCGTGGGGGCCTCGGCCTCCTCGTAGAGCTTCTCGACCTTCTTGCGCACCTCGTCCACCGTGGGCTCGGGGGCCGCCTGGCTCTGCGTCGGCAGGAGGCTGACGGCGCCGGCGGCCATGCCGAGAGTGGCTATCCGGGCACGGCTGGCCGGCTTCGGCCGACGGTGGGTTCCCATCGTGGGGTGACTCCTATGCGGTCTGAGTACGCCAGAAACTTAGTAGGTTAGTAGTTTGTATCGCAAGTGAGTACGAGTCGCAGGCATCTCAGAGAAATCGCGGGCGTCCCGCGGGAAGCTGCGGGCGCCCTGCGGGAAGCCGCGGGCGTCTCACCGGAATCGGTCAGCCGAGCCCGGGCGGGCAGGCGACCAGGAGCGGCAGCAGCACAACCGCCACGGCCGCGGCGGCGACGGAACCCCACAGGGCCGGGTGGGGCGCCTTGCGTGGACCGAGGATGCGCGTCAGGCGGATGACGACGGTGTGGCCGCCCGCGGCGAGCGCGCCCTTGGGGGCACGGGCCGCGGCCATTTCGTACATGACGGTGGCCAGCACCTCGTGGGAGTGGCTGCGCAGGGCACGGTCGTCCGCGATCATCTCCAGGAGCAGCGCCGTCTGCTCCCGGGCGTGGCGGGCCAGCGGCAGCCGGCGGAACACCGAGTGGAAGGCCTCCACGGCGGCCAGGGCCAGGTGGTGGCGGCCCGTGATATGCGCCTGCTCGTGCTCCAGTACGGCGCCCAGCTGATCCGACGTCAGCTCGCGCACGGCCGCGTCACTGATCACGATCCGGGGGTGGCGGCCGGGCAGACAGTACGCGGCGGGAATGTCGTAGGGCAGGACGGTGGCGCTCAGCCGTGACGAGCGGCGGCCCACCAGGTCGAGGGCCTCCCGGTGCTCTGTCCGCGCCCGACGGGCCCGCATCGAGTGGAAGGCGAAGGCGCCCGCCAGGGCGATCGCGATGGCGGCGGGTACACCGACGGCCAGCCGGTCGGCCGTATGAGGGTCGGGCCTGTCCGCCCCCATATCGAGCCCGCAGGAGTGCAGCAGGCCCACCAGGCCCGCGTGCAGGTGTTCGGTCGGCATGGCGAGGTTGTACGCGGAGAGCGCGAGCCCGATCGAGAAGGAGACCGCGAGGGCGTGCCACACGGCGGTGGCCAGGGCGGGCGCCCGGTGCGGCCAGCCTGCCCGCAGCATCAGGGGCGGGGCCACGAAACCCACCGCGGCCGTGTAGCCGATGAGGACGGGGGCCGCGTTCACGGTTTCGCCTGCCGGCCGACGTTCCGCAGGGCCTTCCGCAGGGCGGCCACCTCTTCCTCGGACATGTTCTCGACGAAGTGGACCAGCGCGGTCGGCCGGTCCTTGCTCTCGCCCAGGCCGTCCTCCATGAGCGCGGCGGCGTACGCCTCGCGGCTGCGCACCGGCGTGTACAGCCAGGCGCGGCCCTGCTTGTCGCGCAGCAGCCAGCCCTTGGTGTACAGGATGTTGGTGACGGTCATCACCGTGGTGTACGCCACCGGCCGGGTCCTGTTGATGTCGTCGACGACCTCACGCACCGTGGCCGGCCGGTTCCACGTCCAGAGGCGATCCATGATCTCCGCCTCGAGCTCCCCCAGCCGCCGCATGGCCCTGAGTCCTTTCGCCACCGAATACGTAAGGTCATAGTAGACGGATGGTCTCCGGGCCCTCCTCGCGTACGCCCGGGATGACGTACGCCCGGGATGAAAGGGAGCAAAGGCCTGTGCCTACGATGGCGCCGTGACGCGCCTCTTACAGCTCGCCCCTCGGCCGCAATCGCTGTTGCGGTCCTGTGGCCTGCTCGTGGGCGCTCTGCTGCTCGGCCTCCTCGGTATGCACGGTCTCGGCCCGGTGCCCGCGGCCGCCCACGGACCCGACCGGACGGTGGCGGTGGGCATGGACATGGGCCCCAAGGCCTCCATGCCCACGACGTGTGAACACGGCGGCGACTGCCACGGTCATGCGCAGCACGCGGATCCGACCTGTGCCTCCGCGTCGGTGAGTGGCGCTCCCGGCGTGGTGCCCGTGCTGCTGCCCGATGTGGTGGTCGGTGCCGGAGTACCGCTCGCGCGTACCTCTCCGGGCGGCAGTGGACGCGACGGCGGCCGGGCGCCGCCTTCCCTCTCCGAACTTCAACTCCTGCGGATCTAGAGCGGCCCGCGTGACGCCGCACGCCCATGAGGGCGCGGCGCCGCGTATCGGCATGCCCTTCGTAGATCCGATCCCAGGAGTTCCACCATGACCGCACGCATGACCGCACGCATGACCGCACGCATGACCGCACGCATGACGGCACGCATGACCGCGCGCCGCACGTTCGTCCGCCGTACCGCCCTCGCCGCGACCACCGCGGTGGCCGCTCTCGCGCTCGCCGCCTGTGGTGGCGACGGCGGTCACGACATGGGCTCCATGGAGTCCGACTCCAGCCCGTCCACGTCCACGTCCGCGTCCGCCTCGGCCGAGGCCGGCGAACACAACAAGGCCGACGTCGACTTCGCCACGGAGATGATCCAGCACCACCGCCAGGCCGTCGAGATGGCCGACATGGCCGCCAAGGGTGCCTCGTCGCAGGAGGTCAAGGACCTCGCCACGAAGATCAAGGGGGCGCAGGACCCGGAGATCAAGACGATGTCCGGCTGGCTCACCTCCTGGGGCGAGGAGGTCCCCGAGGACATGTCGTCCGGCATGCCCGGGATGGACCACGACATGTCGTCCGGCATGCCCGGAATGATGAGCGGCGAGGACATGGACAAGCTGGAGAAGGCCTCCGGCACCGAGTTCGACAAGATGTTTCTCGACATGATGGTCCAGCACCACGAGGGCGCCATCGAGATGGCCAAGGGGGAGAAGGCCGACGGCGAGTACGGCCCCGCGACGAAGCTCGCGGACGACGTCATCACGGCCCAGACCGCAGAGATCGAGCAGATGAACAAGATGCTCGGCAAGAGCTGACGCGGTGTCATGAAGCGGTGGGCCGTCGGGGGTTTCCCGGCGGCCCACCGCTGTCGTGTCGCCCGCGGGATGACCTGGCTTGTTCACGCTGTGTCCTCGCCAATGGGAGGGCGAGTGCTTTCGGGGCGGGTTAGGATCACGGCGTGATTACGGCCTGGTCGCCTTCCGGTGTGCAACGGAGCCGCTCGACAGCGGTTCTGTGGCGTGTGCTGGGCCTGGGCCTGTTTCTCTTCGGTCTGCTGTATACGCACGCCGTCAGCCCCGATGCCACGGAGCGTCACTTCTCCTCCGGCGAAGGCATCGTCGTATCCGACGTATCCGACGGGTCCGCGAGCGAGACGCCCCACGATGCGTCGGACGACCACCACGGCGGTCACGGTCAGCACCATGCCGGTGGGGAGTGCGCGCTGGGGCAGCCCCCGCAGGGGCCCGGTGTCGAGGTGCCCTGCCTGTCTCCGCTGAGCCCGGTGGGCGATGACGACGGCCTGCGCCGGCTGGTGCACGCACGCCACGCCGCGGCCCGCGACCTCGTGGCACCGATAACGCATGCGGCGGACTCCGCGGTTCTTCGTATCTAGGTCAGCGCCCTTCCTTGGCGTCTGACCTCCTCCGCATGGCGTTCTTCGGTGCGGTGCGGGGATGGTCCACGACCGTTTCCACCATCCCCGCCGCGCGGAGGACCTGTGCCGCCCACCCCTGCCATGAACCGACTCGTTCGGACCACGCTGTACGCCCTGCTGTTCGCGATGCTGGCCTGCCTCGGCGATCAGCTTCATGGGGCGGAGCCGTCGTACGGCCGCTCAGCCCCCGTGTCGAGTGAAGTCGAGCTCCTCGACACATCGGACTCTCACGACCGTTGTCTCGGCGCCCGTACCGGGGCTGCCTCGTCCTCGATGCACCCGGCTCGTGTCGCACCGCCTGTCGCCACCGCCGCGGCACCGACGGACGCGGCAGCAGACGTCCTTACGCCCGATCCCCGTAGCGCCGCGCCAGGACTCCGGCCCAGCGGTGGCCGGTCCGCTCTCGTCTCCCTGTGCCGGTGGCGCATATAGCAGCCGCTCCGGCAGGCCGGCCCCGGCCGGACCCGCCGCGCGCCGCGCATCCGGCGGCGCGCGAGACGAGCACCCGCACGCGTCCGCATCGAACGAGAGCGAAAGAGATGCACTCTGTGAGCACGAGTGACTTCACCCCCGCCGGCTCCACCCTCTCCGGGCTGGTCGGCAACACCCCTGTACTGCGCGTATCCCAGCCCTTCTCCCCGCCCGAGCGTGGCTTCTGGGCCAAGCTGGAGGGCTTCAATCCGGGCGGTATCAAGGACCGCCCCGCGCTGCACATGGTCGAACGGGCCCGCACCCGCGGCGACCTGTGCCCGGGAGCTCCGATCATCGAGTCGACCAGTGGCACGCTCGGCCTCGGCCTCGCCCTGGCCGGAATGGTCTACGGGCATCCCGTCACCCTGGTCACCGACCCGGGCCTGGAACCGTCCATGACCCGGCTGCTCACGGCCTACGGCGCCACCGTCGACATGGTGCCCGTGCCGCACCCCACCGGGGGCTGGCAGCAGGCCCGCCGCGACCGGGTGGCCGAACTGCTGGCGCACAGCCCCGGCGCCTGGTGTCCCGACCAGTACAACAACCCCGACAACGTCTCCGCGTACACCCCGCTCGCCCTCGAACTCGCCTCGCAGCTGGGCCACATCGACTTACTGGTATGCAGTGTCGGGACGGGCGGTCACTCCGCGGGCATCTCGCGTGTCCTGCGCCAGCTGTATCCCGAGATGCGGCTCGTCGGGGTGGACACCGTGGGTTCGACCATCTTCGGCCAGCCCGCGAAGACCCGCCTGATGCGCGGACTCGGCTCCAGCATCTACCCGCGCAACGTGGCGTACGAGAACTTCAGCGAGGTGCACTGGGTGGCACCGGGCGAATCGGTGTGGGCCTGTCGGCAGTTGGCCGCCTCGCACTACGCCACGGGCGGCTGGAGCGTCGGCGCGGTCGCGCTGGTGGCCGGCTGGCTCGCCCGTACGGCCCCCGCGAGCACCCGCATCGTGGCGATCTTCCCCGACGGGCCCCAGCGGTATCTGGAGACCGTCTACGACGACCAGTACTGCGCCGAGCACGGGCTGTCGGGCGTGACCCCCGCACCCGAACCGGAGGTGGTGGGCCGCCCGGACGAGAAGGAAGTCACCCGCTGGACCCGCTGCACGAGCGTCAGCGATCCCCTGTCCCTGCCGGCCGGTACGGCCGGTACGGAAGGCGGGGTGGCGCGGTGAAGGCGATGCTCACGCAGGTCCGTTCCTACGAGCGGAGCGTCCAACTGCTCATGGTGAACCAGTTCACCATCAACCTCGGCTTCTACATGCTGATGCCGTACCTGGCCGCCCACCTGTCCGGATCCCTCGGCCTGGCCGGCTGGATGGTCGGACTCATCCTGGGCGTACGGAACTTCAGCCAGCAGGGCATGTTCCTCATCGGCGGCACCCTCGCCGACCGGCTGGGCTACAAGCCGCTGATCGTCGCGGGGTGCGTGCTGCGCACGGTGGGCTTCGCCACGCTCGGTCTGGTCGACTCGGTTCCCGCGCTGCTCGCCGCCTCGGCGGCGACCGGCTTCGCGGGGGCGTTGTTCAATCCGGCGGTGCGCGCCTATCTCGCGGCCGACGCGGGGGAGCGGCGCGTGGAGGCGTTCGCCCTCTTCAACGTCTTCTACCAGGCGGGCATCCTGCTCGGCCCGCTGGTGGGGATGCTGCTGACCGGCTTCGACTTCCGCGTCACCTGTCTCGTCTCGGCGGCGGTCTTCGCGCTGCTGAGCGTCGTACAGATCCGTTCGCTGCCCACCCGTCGCGCGGACGACGCGGCGAAGGCGAAGGCCGAGGGGCGCGAGCGCGTGCTCTCCCAGTGGGGCGGGATCCTGCGCAACCGCGCCTTCCTGCTCTTCTCGACGGCCATGATCGGCTCGTACGTCCTGTCCTTCCAGGTCTATCTGGCGCTGCCGCTGGAGGTACGACGCCTGGGCGGGGACGGCGAGTTCGGGACCGCGGCCGTCGCCGTGCTGTTCGCGGCGTCGGGGCTGGCCACGATCTTCGGCCAGACCCGGGTGACCGCCTGGTGCAAACAGCGACTGGAGCCCGGACACGCCCTCGCCTGGGGGCTGTTGAGCATGGGCCTGGCCTTCGTACCGCTGCTCGTGGTGACGGCCGTGCCCGTGCCGGACGGGGGGATGGGGCGCCGGCTGCTCGCGGTCGTCCCGCCGACGCTGGCCGCGCTGCTGCTGGCACTGGGCACGATGATCGCGTACCCCTTCGAGATGGACACCATCGTCCGGCTCTCGGGCGACCGCCTCGTCGCCACCCACTACGGCCTCTACAACACCATCTGCGGTGTCGGCATCACCTTGGGCAACCTGCTCACCGGGGCGGCCCTCGACGCCGCGCGGTCGGTGGGCATGTCCGCGTTGCCCTGGCTGGCGCTGCTCGTCCTGGGACTGGCCTGCGCTGGGTCTCTCTACGGGCTGCACCGGGCCGGTCGTCTGACGCAGGCGGTTCCTGAGCCGCGGTCGGCGATGGTCTGACCAGGATCTCGTCCAGGGGGTGGGGCAAGGGGCTCGGCGCCGCTTGTCCCACCCCGTTCGGCTCTGTTCGACCATGCGCGGAAAGCTCGGGAGGGGTCCCGGAGGAACGCCCCAACAATGCGTGCACCCAGACCCGTTCTGCGACCGGGGGAGACCAGGATGAGCGATCCGACGCATGCCGTGCCCGCCCTGCCGGAGCACCTGCCTCCCGACGCCCGGGCGCACGACCCGCTGGCCGTCGCCCTCGGCAACGCCTCCCTGCTCGCCGTCGGCTACCTGATGCTGCGGCGGTGGGGGCTCGCCGTCGTCGCCGTGGTCGTCACCGTGGTGCTCGTCTCGATGGTCGTCTCGACCGCCCGGTCGTCGTACGAGGTCCTCGTGCTCGTGTGGTGGGCGGCCGTCGTCGCCCACGGGTGGTTCCTGGCGCGCGGAGGCGCTCGGGGCGCCGGCCGGGGCGCGGTGCGCGGCCGGCGGCTGGTCGCGCTTTGCATCACGCTGCCGGTGCTGCTGGCCGTGGGGCTCCTGCGGTTCGACGCCTCCAGGATCGAGGGCGACGTCAACGAGGCCCGTGCGGACGGCGACTGCGCTGAGGCGGTGAGCGCCCAGGACCGGGTGTGGTTCGGGCACCGTGTCGCCGACGCCCCGCTGACCGCCCGCGGCGACGAGGTCGTCGAGGCGTGCGACCGGCTGCGGACGGCCCGTACCGAGCTGGCCACCGCACTGACCGGGGACAACGGCGCCCTGAGGGACGGCTTCGGCACCCTTGGCTCGGTCCTCGCCGAATCCGGCAACGAGAAGACGGTCGAAACGACCCTGAACGGATTCCTCCGCGGCCTGCCCGCCAAGGACCCCTGCGACACCGTCACGATCACCGACTGGCTCCAGGACCGGACGCGCAGCCACGACGTACTGGACCGCTCCGCCGACACGGCGAAGCGGACCGAACCCGCCGCGCTCGTCGCCTGCGGTGACGACCTCATGGCACACAGCAGCTGGGAGTCGGCACGGACGCACTACGAGCGGCTCCTCGACCGGTATCCCGACGACAGCCTCGCGGCCAAGGCCCGGACGGGAGTCAGGAAGGCCACGCAGAGCATCGAGCTGGCCAACGTCCGCAGCCTGCTGGCGGGAGACACCGGCTCACAGCCCGAGTACTGCTCCAAGCCGGCGAAGTACAGCGGCGCCAAGCCCATGGGCAAGGGCACCAACCGCGCGTTGTTCTACGGCGACGACGACACGTACGGCGGCGGCTACACCGGTAAGCTCCCCGGCTCCTGGAAGTCCGACGACCCCGCCGACGCCGTCCTGGTGGTCTGCATGGGAACGGAGGGCTTCGGCACCTCCGTCGAGACCTGCCCGTACCGGGACCGGGACTCCGGTTCCCTCACCTACGTGAGCTTCCACAAGATCGCGATCCCGGTGAAGGTCTACGAGCTGCGCACCGGCAAGCTCGTCGCCAAGCGCAAGATCCAGATCAGCGGCTCGAGTTGCCCCTCGGTCATCTCGTACTTCACCTACGGCGACTCCGGCACCCCGCCGTCGACCAGGTACGTCACGGAGTCCAAGTCCGATGTGCGGAACGCGTTCCGGCCGCTGGTCACCCGGTGAGAGGGAGCCTTCGGGAGGGCTCCCGAGCGGGTCGCGTGAGCATGGGGTCGCCGGCCGCCGGAACGTCCACGTCCGGTGGCCGGCCGGGAAGTCATGCCAGGTCGGGTGGTCCCAACGCGCGGCGCGCTCGATGCACGGCCGAAGGAGAGAACGCTGGTGGCAGGGAAGCGGGAACGGGTCATCGCCGGACGGTACCGGCTGCGGCAGCGGCTGGGTTCCGGCGGCGGGGGAGACGTCTGGCTGGCCGAGGACGAGGAACTCCGGGCGCAGGTCGCGGTCAAGGAGATCGACGTACCGCACGGCCCGCAGGGAGTCGTCGGCGACGCCGTGGGCCGGGGGCGCAAGGAGGCGCTGAAGGCGGCGCAGCTGCGCGAGCACCCGAACGTGATCACGGTGTACGACGTGGTGGAGGACGACGACCGCCCGTGGATCGTGATGGAGTACCTGCCCGGTACGCGCGACCTGCGCGCCGTGGTGGAGGAGCGCGGCTCGCTGGCGAGCGACGAGGTGGCCAGGATCGGGGCGGCAGCCCTCGACGCGCTCCGCGCCGGGCACCGGCGCGGAATCATCCACCGCGACGTGAAGCCCTCCAACATCCTGCTGGCACCGGACCATTCCGGACTCGCCGACCGCCGGGTCCTGCTCACGGACTACGGCATCTCGCTACGGCTGCACGAGACCCGGATCACCGAGAGCGGCATGGTGGTCGGCACCCCGGGCTATGTGGCGCCGGAGCGGCTGTCCGGCGGCGAGGCGACTGACGCGTCCGACCTGTTCTCGCTCGGCGTCACCCTCTACTGCGCCGTCGAGGGCACCGCCCCCTTCGAACGGGACACGCTCGACGCCACCCTCATGGCGGCACTGACCATGGAGCCCTCCCTGCCGCGCCGCGCGAGCGACCCGCTCAGCCGCGCGATCATGGGCCTGCTGGCGAAGGACCCCGCGGACCGTACGCAGGCGGCCCAGGCGGGCGAACTGCTCGCCGAGGCAGCCGCGTTGCCCGGCAGCCACAGCGCGCTGCCGAGCACGCTGCGGGGCGCCACCCGGGCGGTGGTTCCGCCGGCGGGTGTCGTTGCGGTTTCGCCGTCGGGTTCGGGTGGGGCTGGGGTTGATGTCACGTCGGGTGGATCGGCGGGTGACTCGGGGAGCGGCGGGTCACGGGCGGGGCGAGCCGAAGGTGCGGGGGAGCCTGGGGGCGGCGGGCGTTTCGACGGTCCGGCCGAGTCGGCGGCGGCGGCGCCGGCGTCGTCCGGGGGTGTCGCTGCGGCTTCGTCCTCGGATTCCGGTGTGGCCGGGGCCGATATCGCCTCCGGCGGTTCGGCGAGCGGCGGGTCCGGGGCGGGGGGATCCGAAGGTGTCGGCGAGCCCGGGATTCGGAGTGCTCAGACGGTCCCTCCGAGTCCGCGGCCGGGGCGAACTCCGGCTCCGGCTCCGGCTCTTGCTCCCCCTCCTGCGGCGCCCGGGGGCTCCGGGCGTTCCGACGGCCTCGGCGCCGCGACGGGCCCCGGTCCCTCCGTGGTCTCCGTGGTCTCCGGGGAGGACCCCCTCACCTCCACTCGGCGCACCTCGGACGGCGTACGTCGGGTGCCGCGGTGGCGTGCGCCCCTGCTGCTGACGCTTGCCGCCGTGCTGGTCGGGGGCGGTGGGTTCGCGCTGGGTGCCGCCGCGTTCCGCGATGCGGGGGGCGAGGCGCACAGCCCGGCGGAGGTCAGGGCGAAGGGCGTCGCGACTCCCTCTCCGACCGTGACCCGCGGCGCGTATCCGTACGGCGGGCAGGCGGGGCTGCGAGAGGGGCTCACGCCGGGGCAGTGCGTCGACGCCGACTGGAAGGGCGGGGAGTACGAGGGGCGGCCCCGCCTGAAGCTCGTCGACTGCTACGACGACGACCCCGAGGGCCAGGTCATCGCGACCGTGCCGGCCGACGGCGCCGTACAGGCGTCCGACGTGCAGGCCGTGCGGGGCGAGTGTGCCCGGCGCACCGCGGAGTTGCGCGAGACGATGGCCGACCCGGTGCTGTACGTCCTCACACCGCAGACCGGTCAGAGCGAGCCGCCGGCCTCGGCCTGCCTGCTCTTCCTGAAGCACGCCACCCTCGGCGGTCCGCTCGGCGACTTCCGCAAGTTCGGCGACGAGGTGTACATCACGCAACTGGGCCCGGGTGACTGCATCAACGCCAAGGAGGACGAGGACGGCACGTACACCAAGACCCTGGTGAGCTGCGCCAAGCCGCACGACGAGCAGATGGTCGGCTGGACCTGGGCCTCGGGCGACGGCTCGGCGGACAGCGTCGACACGGGAGGGCTCTGCGAGGAGAAGTACGGCGTCAACTGGGCTCGCGGCGCGGGACACGAGATGTGGGGCTGGAACTCCTCGGACGAGGAGTGGGATGCCGGATTCCGCCACGTGCTGTGCAGTGTGGGCCGGGAGGACGGCGGGAAACTTCCCGGGGGAGCGTTGAAGCCGGCGTACTGAGGGAGTCAGGAAGCCGAGTCCGGTCACGGGCATCCCCGTTGTGCCGGCCCGCTTTGGGGAGGGGTCCCGGAGCGGGCGCGGGATCCTGGTGAGTGCGCCCGTACGTGTGCCGAGAAGCTCTCGAACCCACAAGCCCCCGACACGAGGAGACCAGCGATGTCCCTCTCCGCCAGTCTCGCGCGTGGTGTCGCGCCCGCCACGCCCGGGACTCTGCATGCCCGCACGGTCACCGGTGACCTCAGTGTGCCGCCCCGGCCGGGTCTGACGGTCCGTTTCGGGCGCGGTGAGAAGCCGGATGTGGACCTGGGGGTCGGCGTGGACGACCTGCGGGTGAGCCGGCGGCACGGTGAGCTGACGTACCGCCAGGGGCTGTGGTGGCTGCGCAACACCGGGCAGCAGCTGGTCCGCCTGCCGCGCGGCCGGATGGTGCACCTCAGCACCGAGCCGATCCCGCTCGACGCCGGTTACACCCCGCTGTTCGTGAAGGGCTCCGGCTACCGCGAGCACTTGGTCGAGCTGTATGTGGCGGGCCACGACGACCAGGGCCCGGTGTCGCGGCGGCGCGCTGAGACCGTACGGCCGGACACCTGGGCGCTCGACGACGACGAACGGCTGCTGCTGGTCGTCCTCGGCCAGCGGTACCTGCTCTACGAGGAGGATCCGCGGCCCCTGACGTACGCCATGGCCGCCAAGCAGCTCACCTACCTCCGCCCGGACGCGGGCTGGACCGAGCGCAAGGTCGAGTACCGGATCGAGGCCGTACGCCGCCGCCTGGACCGCACCGGTTTCCGCTACCCGCTGATGCACGACAAGTCGCAGGGCCGTCCCACCGACAACGGGCTGCTGCACAACCTGCTCAAGGGACTGGTGGAGTCCACGACGCTGGTGCCCCCGGACCTGGACCTGATGGAGGACGACACCGGCTGGCCGGACCCCCGGTTCTGACCGGCAGAGGCATCACACGTCATCGCCGCGAACGACTCGGGACACGCCGCCGGATGGACCATCCGGCCCTTCCGCGGCCTCTTGGGCCTATTGTCCGGAATATGAAGAAATGCCAAATTGCGTACCTCGCCTGCTCCACAGCGGTCGTCGGGGCGGTGCTCGGGGCCGCTCCGCCGGTTGCCGGTCATACGACCCACCTGGTCCGCCCGGGGGAATCGATCCAGAAGGCGGTGGACGCCGCCGGACCGGGCGACACCGTCCTCGTCACCCTCGGCACCTACCGCGAAAGCGTCACCGTGCGCACGCCCGGGCTGACCCTGCGCGGCATGGGCCGCGGCACGGTCATCGAACCGGGCCCGAAGAAGGCCGCCGACAGCTGCGCCGCGGGCGGCAACGGCATCTGTGTGGTGGGGACGAAGGACCGCGCCGTCGAGGGCGTCACCATCGCCTCCCTCACCGTGACCGGCTTCGCCAAGGCCGGGGTGTCCGCCATGGAGACGGACGGCCTGACCGTGCGGAAGGTGACGGCGGCGAAGAACGGGGTGTGGGGCATCGCCCAGGAGCGGTCGGTCCGCAGCGTGTTCCGGAAGAACACCGCCCTGGACAACGGCGACGCGGGCCTGTTTCTCGCCAACACGATCAGCGCCGAGGAAGGCGCCGCGGACACCCGGGGAACGGTCGTCGAGGACAACCGGCTGGAGGGCAACCGGATCGGCGTCACCGTCCGGCGCCTGCGCAACCTCAGCGTCGAGGACAACCACCTCACCGGCAACTGCGCGGCGGTGTTCGTCGTCGGTGACGAGAACAAGCCGAAGACCGGCGACCTGACCGTGCGCGACAACCACATCGCGCGGAACAACAAGTCCTGCCCGAAGACCGAACGGCTGCCCTTCCTCCAGGGCTCCGGCATCGTCCTGACCGGCGCCGAGGACACCCTGGTGACCGGGAACACGATCACGGAAAACATCGGCACCTCCCCGCTGTCGGGCGGCATCGTCCTGTTCAAGAGCTTCGTGGGCGTCACCAGCGAGCGGAACCGGATCACCGACAACGTGCTGGAGGGCAACGCCCCGGCCGACCTCGTCAACACGGACACCGGCGCGGGCAACACCTTCGAAGCCAACTCCTGCCGGGCGTCCCAGCCCGCGGGACTGTGCTGACCGGCCGGCTGTCGTAGTCACCCCTGGATCCAAGTAGGCCGACAAGGCCGAGAAGGCCAAGAAGGAAGGAAGGCGGCACATGACGACCGCGCAGACTGCCCCACCCCCGTCCATGCGGCTGAGGGAGCTCGTGTTCGGGGCGGCGTGTGCCGCCGCCCTTCGCGCGGCCGCCCGGCTGGGGATCGCCGACGCTCTCGGCGACAGCCCCATGACCGTGGACGACCTCGCGGCGGCGGTGAAGACCGAACCCCGGCCACTGCGACGGCTGCTGAGGACCCTGTCCTGCTACGGCGTCTTCGCCGAGCGGCAGGACGGCATGTTCGCGCACACCGACATGTCCCGGCTGCTGCGCGAGGACGACCCGCACAGCCTGCGCGACATCTCGCTGTGGTGCACCGAGCCGTGGACCTGGGACGTGTGGCCGCGGCTGGACGAGGCGGTGCGTACCGGGCGGAACGTCGTCGAGGACCTGTACGGCAAGGAGTTCTTCGCCTACCTCAACGAGGACGCTCCCGCCTCGGCCGAGGTCTTCAACCGCGCCATGACGACCTCCAGCGAGCAGTCGGCGCGAGACGTCGCGGCGTTCCTGGACCTGTCGGGCAGCGCCTCGGTCGCCGACATCGGCGGCGGCCAGGGGCATGTGGTCGCGAGCCTGCTGGACAAGTACCCCTCGATGCACGGCGCCCTGCTCGACCTGCCCCGCGTCGTCGAGAACGCCGTACCACGGCTGCGCGGGGGAGGCGACCTGGCGGACCGCACCCGCATCGTGCCCGGCGACGTCCGCGTGGCCGTCCCGGTCAAGGCCGACGTCTACGTCATCAAGAACATCCTGGAGTGGGACGACGAGAGCACTGCACGGACCCTGCGCAACGTCATCGAGGCGGGCGGTCCCAGGGCGCGGGTCGTGGTCATCGAGAACCTCGTCGACGACACACCGTCGATGCGGTTCAGCACCGCCATGGACCTGCTGCTGCTCCTCAACGTGGGCGGCGCGAAGCACACCACCGAGAGCATGTCCGGCCGGCTGACCGATGCCGGCCTGGTCATCGACGGCGTCCGCCCGGTCAACCCCTACCTGCACGCGTTCGACTGCCACGTCCCCGGGTGACCCGGACACCACCGGTCGCCGGGCCCGCGACGCTGCGGGCCCGGCGACCGGTGGTGTCGTGCGGCCGGAGAGCTCAGTCGCGCTCCCAGACGTAGAAGCGGTGCGCCATAGCGTCCTTCGGCGAACGCCAGGTCGCGGGATCGTACGCGGTGACGTACGCCGACAGCCGCTCGCTGATATCGCGGAACTCGGGGTGTGCGGCCACCTTGGCGATGGCCGGCCCGGGGTCCTGTTCGGACTCGATGAGGTGCATGTACACGTCGCCGAACTGGAAGAGGCTGCGCCGGGCGACCCCGACGAGCTGCGGCAGCTCCCCCCGGTCCGACTCCTCGAAGAGCTTCGCGATGTCCGGAGCCGAGCCCGGAGCCATTCGGGCGACGATCAGGGCTTGGTGCATGGGTGCTGTCCTCCGTCCGGTTCAGCCGGTCAGGCCCGGCGCGGACCCCTGCTCGGCGGCGGCCTTCTCGATGCGGTCCCGGATCAGGGCCATCTGCGTCTTCGAGTTCCGGTTGATGTTGTCCGTCATCCAGGCGTCGTCGACCGGCGCGTCCGGCTTCATCTCGAAGTCCTGCGTCCACACCATCCGGGTGCCCTGTGCCACCTTCTGGTACTGCCACCGGATGTTCATGTACGCGAAGGGCCCCGTCTCTACGCGGCGGGCGTCGACGCTGAGCGTGTCGCGGTGCGTCTCCCGTTCCGAGACCCAGCTCCACACGGTGCCGTTGTCATCGGGGTGCATGGTGAGCCGGAAGGTGGTCTTGTTCCCCTCCCGGGACAGGATCTCGACCGAGGCGTACTCGCTGAACAGCCGCGGCCAGTTCGCCACGTCGTTGGTCATGTCCCAGACCAGGTCGACGGGCGCGGCGATGGTGATCTCGTTCTGCGTGTGTCCAGCCATGTCACGCTCCTGCCGGGAGGGCACCGTTGACGAGGCCGAGGAACTGCCGCGGAGTCTTGCAGCGCTCCGCGTCGGGAGGCATCGGTGTGCCGTACCGATTCTCCAACTCGCCCACGATGCCGAGCAGACCGAGCGAGTCGACGCCGAGGGCGTCGAAGCCGGAGTCGTACCGCTCCTCCAGTTCCTCGGGCGCGACGGTGACTCCGGCGGCCTTCTTCATCAGCTCGGCCAGTTCTTCCACGGTGATGTGGTCACTCATGCGGTTCCTCTCCTTCGTTCCGCGGCGCCTCAGTACGAGGCGTCGGCGGCGCCGTGCCGCAGCACCAGCGCCGAGTTCGACCCCATGAGCCCCCGGCTGAGGACCAGCGCCGTGCGCGGCTCGGCGGCGCGGGCGCGGACGGTCACCAGATCGAGGTCATGGCAGACGTCGAAAACATTGGGGGTGGGCGGGATCACACCGTGCTCCATCGCGAGCACCGCCGCCGCGGCGTCCAGCACGGGTGCCGCGCAGTAGCCGCGGCCGATACCGGTCTTGGGCGCGGTGACCGGCACGCGCCTGCCGTGCGCGCCGAGGGCGTCGGCGATCGCCAGCGCCTCGGCACGGTCCGCCTCCGGTACGCCGAGGGCGTCGGCGAAGACCACGTCGATCTCCTGAGGGGCACAGCCGGCCTCGTCCAGCGCACCGCGGATGGCCTGGGCGAGCCCTTCGCGGGACTCCTCCCAGCGGGAGGCGCCGGTGAACGTCGCCGCGTGTCCGGCGAGGACGGCCCGCACACGCGCGCCCCGCTCCCGGGCCGAGGCGACCTCCTCCACGACGAGCATGGCGCCGCCCTCGGCGGGCACGAATCCACAGGCCGCGCCGGTGAACGGGCGGTAGGCGCGCGACGGGTCGTCCGCGCGGCTCAGCTCCGCGTACCCGAGCTGGCAGACCACCGAATAGGGGGCGAGCGGCGCCTCGGTCGAGCCGGCCACGATCGCGTCGGTACCACGCCGCACGGCGCGCGCCGCGTGCGCGAGGGCGTCCAGGCCGCCGGCCTCGTCGGCGGCGACCACCGAGCAAGGCCCCTTGAAGCCGCGGCGTATGGAGATCTGGCCGGTGCTGGCGGCGTAGAACCAGGCGATCGACTGGTACGGGCCGACGAAGCGACTGCCCTTGCCCCACAGCTGTTGCAGTTCCCGCTGGCCGAACTCGCCGCCGCCGGAACCGGCCGCGGTGACCACGCCCACGGAGAACGGGGCGGCGTCGGTGTCGGCCCGGCCCAGGCGGGCGTCGTCCAGTGCGAGGTCGGCCGCGGCCATGGCGAAGTGCGTGAACCGGTCGGTCTGGACGAGGAAGCGTTCCTCGACCGCCGCCGAGACCTCGAAGTCCCGGATCTCGCCCGCCACACGCAGCGGCAGGTGCTCACAGCCCTCCCGGGTGACCCGGTCGAGGACGCTGATGCCCTCCTGCGTGGACTTCCAGAAGGACTCGGTGCTGGTTCCGTTGGGCGCCACCACACCGATTCCGGTGATGACGGCGCGCCGCGGATTCGGTTCGCTCATCGCGTCCTCTCCCTCGGCCGGGTCAGAACCACCGCGGACTGGAAGCCGCCGAACCCGCTGCCGACGGAGAGCACGCTGTCCAGTCTCCGCTCGCGGGCGACGCGCGGCACGTAGTCCAGGTCGCACTCGGGGTCCGGGGTCTCGTAGTTCGCGGTGGGCGGTACCACCTGGTGGGCCAGGGCCAGGACACAGGCGACGACCTCGATCGCCCCGATCGCGCCGAGGGAGTGGCCCACCATGGACTTGATGGAACTCATGGGTGTGTCGTAGGCGTGCTGTCCCAGGGCCCGCTTCACCGCGGCGGTCTCGTGACGGTCGTTCTGCTGGGTGCCCGACCCGTGCGCGTTGACGTAGTCGATCGCGGTGCCGTCGACCCGGGCGTGGTCGAGGGCATCCCCGATGGCCCGGGCCATCTCCAGGCCCTCACTGGTCAGACCGGTCATGTGGTAGGCGTTGCCGAACGTCGCGTAGCCGCTCAGCTCGCAGTACACGTGCGCGCCGCGGGCCCGGGCGTGTTCGAGCTCCTCCAGGACGAGTACGGCGCCGCCCTCGCCCATGACGAACCCGTTGCGGTCGGCGTCGAAGGGACGCGAGGCGTGGGCGGGGTCGTCGTTGTTCGTGGACGTGGCCTTGATCGCGTCGAAGCAGGCCATGGTGATCGGCGAGATCGGCGAGTCGGAGGCGCCGGCTATGCATACGTCCGCCCGGCCCTCCTCGATCGTGTGGAAGGCGTACCCGACCGCGTCGAGCCCCGAGGTGCAGCCCGTGGAGACGGTCTGCACGGGACCCCGCGCTCCCACCCGTTCCGCCACCGTCGAGGCGAGCGTGCTGGGTGAGAAGGCGCGGTGCAGGTGCGGCTCCGCCTCCCGGTGGTCCACGTCCCAGCGCTGACCGCCCGCGCTGACCAGGACGTAGTCGTGCTCCAGCCGGGTGGTGCCGCCGACCGCGGTGCCCAGGGAGACCCCGACCCGCCACGGATTCTCCTTGGCGAGGTCGAGTCCGGCGTCCTGTACCGCTTCCTCCCCGGCGACCAGGGCGAACTGGATGTAGCGGTCGCATCGTGCGATCTGTTCCGCCTCCAGCCCCTGGGCCGCCGGGTCGAAGTCGCACTCGGCGGCGATCCGCGAACGCAGGCCGGAGGGATCGAAGAAGGTGATGCCCCGCGTCGCGGTGCGCCCGTGGGACAGCAGATCCCAGAACGCCGGTACGCCGATGCCGCCCGGGGCGACGATGCCTATGCCGGTGACCCCCACGCGCCTGGTCATGAATGGACCTGACGTCGTTCGTCGGCCCGGCCCCTACCCGCGTGGGCTCCCTTGTCCACGACCGGGACGGCGTCGGTCTCCTCCGTGTCGACGTGGCCGAGGGGCGGGCTCGGGGCGAGCGGGCCGAGGTGGAAGACGATCCGGGCCTCCACCTTGCCGACATTGCGGAACCGGTGCCGCATGTGGGCGGGGATCATGAGCCCCTGCTCGGGGTGCAGGGGATGGGGCTCGCCGTCGAGGTCGACCTCCAGCTGCCCGCACACGGCGTACACGAACTCCTCGGAGTACGGGTGGTAGTGCTCAGCGATGCGGTCACCGGGCTGCACGATGGCCACGCCCATGAAACCGCTGGTCGAGCCGACCGTGCTGGGAGTGAGCAGGGCGCGCAGATCGCCGCCGCGCCGGGTGTTGGGCTCGACCTCGCTGAGATCCACGATTCTGGGACGGGGTTTGATCACGACGTTGCTCCGATCGTGTGCTGTGTCGACATGGGGGCGGCCCTGGCCGCCACGGCCCGCCGGCTGGTGGGGAATCAGGCGTCGGGCGAGCGGCGGTCGGTGACGAGTTCCATGCGGGCGCGCTGGAGGAAGCGCGTGAGGTCGCCGTCCTTCGCGGTGCCCGCACCGTCGGCGCCGTCCGGCAAGGTCGTCAGCTCGGCCGCCTGCGCCGGGTCCGAGAGGCCGAGGGACAGCGCGAGGTCGCCGGCGTCGAGGCCGCCCCGCACGTCGATCAGCCGCACCACGACGTCGTCGCGCTGGAAGATCGTGCTGCGCAGGACCGGGCTGCGCGGATCGTCCGCCGCCGCCTCGTCCCGCTGGGCGAGCAGTTCGGCCAGCCGCAGGCCGCGGCCGGGCCGGGCCGGGTAGTACAACGCGTGCCGCTGCGCCGCCGGGTCGTCCCGCTCGGCCGTCACATGGTGGACGGCGGGCAGCGCCGCCCGGGTGAAGAAGATCCGGGCGGACTCGGGGTCGTCGAGGTCGCGGTCCTGCTCCAGATACGGGTTGATGGCCTCCTCGACGGCCCGCACCTCGGGCTGCCGGGCGACGTGGCGCAGCGCCGCGAGCAGGTCGCCCCGTACCTCGATGGCCCGCACCACGCGGTTGCCGTGCATGAACAGGGAGGTCCGGCACAGCCGGGTGGTGTCGTCGACCCGCGGCTCGGGCGAGGCGTAGTCGGCGAGGATGCCGGCGACGGTCGCCTCGCTGCCCGGCTTGACCGTGAAGGTGAGCGCGTGGCGGATCACGCCGTCACCGATCCGGGGTGCCGTCTGGAGGCTGCGCTTGTCGGACTCGGCGTACGCCGCCGGGCCGCCGGTCTCGCGGACGACGTGGAAGCGCAGCGACCTGGTGTCGCGGACACAGCTGTGCAGCGGCTCCACCATCCGCACGTGCTCTTCGCTGTTCACCCAGGTGAGGAAGGGCGGCGCGCTCTCCCACTCGCTGGTGATGAGCCATTGAGAGGGATTCTCGATCGACTGGCACAGCTGATCGCTGACATGGCCCGGAACGGACGCGACCTGGTTGCACAGTTGCTCGTACGCCTCCAGGAACTGCTGCTGGGCTCCGTCGTAGACGTCCACCAGCAGGACGACCCGGAGCCTGGAGCCGTCGAACACGGACTGGGAGACACGGTGCGACCCCTGTCGCCTGAGCGGTGCTGAAGCGGGGGCGGACGTGGTGGTCATCCTGGGTATCTCCTTCGCGGGAGGGGAACAGCGACCTTCGGTCGCGGTGATCCGAAGTGAGCGTGACTCGATCCTGTGCCGGTCCCGCGGGGCGCGCGATTCGTATGGGCTACGCGGGTGACCGGCCCCGGGGCGGGAGGAGTTCGGGACGCGGTCACGTGAGGTGGGCGAAGACCACCAGGTTGTCCTTGTAGTCCTTGACCGTGCGGTCGTAGTCGCCCGCGCACGTGATGAGCCGGACCTGGGCCTGGGCCGTGTCGCCGTACACGCGCCGGCTGGGGAAGTGGTCCTTGTCGAACGTCTCCACGCTGTCGACCACGAAGGACGCCTTGCTCCGGTCGGCTCGTGCGACCTGGAAGACATCCCCCTTCTCGAGTTCGCCGAGGCGGGCGAAGACGGCGGCGGACGTCTTCGTGTCGACGTGTCCGGCGATGACCGAGGTGCCCGCCTCGCCGGGGGAGGCGCCCTCGGCGTACCAGCCGACGAGGTTGACGTCGTCGGCGGGCGGGGCTTCGAGCTGCCCCGTGGGGCCGACGGACAGGTCCGTGAAAGGGGCGTTCACGGAGATTTTCGGAATGAGCAGGCGCACCGGCTTCGACCGTGGCAGATGCTTTCCCGCCGGCTGTCCGGCAGCCGAGTCCGGCGTGGCGGTTTGCTGGACCTGGGGGGCCTGCGGGGCTTGCGGGACCTGCGTCGGGCGGGAGGCGCCGGACGACGCGTCGTGGCCGCCGAGCAGCCTCATCGCCACGATCAGGAGAGCCACGGCGCACAGCATGGTCACGCCTCCGCGGGACCGCCGGCCGGTCGGCGCCGGTTCGTCGCCGGTGGGGGAGGAGGGAGGGACTGCCATCGAAGACCATCTCACTAGTGCGCTGCGGCAGGGCGGACAAAGCGGGCGCGAAGCCGGCCTGACGGCCGCCACACGATGCACCGGTGGCGGCCGAGGCTGCTATCGCGTCCGGCACGGATCAGGCCGTGCCGTGGGCCGACATCCTGCGGCGTGCGGCGTACAGACCGGTTCCGGCGACGGCCAGAACCGCCAGACCGCCCGCGGTCGCGGTGGGAGAGGCCAGCCCGCCGCCTCCGGTGTGCATCCCGCCGCTGGGCTTGCTGTGGCCACCGCTCCAGGAGTCCTCCTTGTCCTTGCTCCAGGAGGAGTCCTTGCCGTGCTCGTCGTCCTTGGTCCAGGAAGAGTCCTTTCCGTACTCGTTGTCCTTGTAGGTCTCCGGGTCGTGCTTGGGGTCGCGGGTGGAGCCCTGGTCGTCGGCCTTCACCGCGGCCAGCGCACCGCCACCCGTGTGCATGCCACCGCGCGGGGCGTCGTGCTTGTCGCCCTTGTCGTGCTCCTTGCCGTAGGACGAGTCGTCGCCCTTGTCGTGCTCCTTGCTGTACGACGAGTCGTCGCCCTTGTCGTGCTCCTTGCTGTACGACGAGTCGTCGCCCTTGTCATGCTCCTTGCTGTAGGACGAGTCGTCTTGGTCCCAGTCACCAGCGGCGGCATACACGCCGGGTGCGGTGATGCCGAGGACGGCCGAGGCCGCCGCCGTGGCCAGGAGGATCCGAGCAGAACGCATTCGAGGGTCCTTTCGCCATGACCGGGCAGCTGGCGCTTCGTCAGCTGAGGTGACCCGGCCCTGACGTGATCCACCGTCAGTCAGCCGGCCGGATCCCACCACTCGAGGCGCTCAGCCGGGTGATCGTCGGCCTCCCCGAGCGCCTCCGCCCGCGCCCAGCACATCGGCCGACAGCGTGGCTGCCGGCCGATGTCGTGGCTTTGCGAAGGTCAGTCAGGTCAGTGTCAGGTCGGTCAGGTCAGCGTCAGGGCCTTGGTCAGGACCTGGCGCAGCGTCGATTCGGCATCCGGGACCGGACCCGGTGACCGCCAGGCGACGAACCCGTCGGGCCGCACGAGTGCGGCGCCGCCAGGTGTCGTGCCGTGGCGTTCCCGCCAGTCCGCACCGTCCTCGGGTACCAGCTCGGCGTCGGGCCCGGATCCCACCCGGTACGAGACCAGCGGGAGGGACATCTCTGCCGCGAGGCGGGTGGCGGACTCGTGCCAGCCGCCCGACGTACCGGCGTCGCTGAGCAGGACCAGGGACCGTTCGTAGAGGTCGAGGGTGGAGATCCGCTCGCCCCGGTGCCGCACCCACAGGTGGGGTGCCCTGCTGCCGGGCTCCCCCGTCAGGGCGAGTTTCTCCGGGACCACCGCGACCGTGGGATCGGTACCGACGACGGCGCCGTTCGGGTAGCGGTAGCCGAGGGCCACGTTGAGGATGCCGCGCTGCGGACCGCCGCCGGGGGCGGGCGGCGGGGCGAAGCCGGGGTGGCTGTGCTCGGCCGACCGGGCGGCCGCGCGGGCGCTGGTCGCCTCCGCCACCGGGCGGCGCTCGGCGTCATAGGTGTCCAGCAGTCCGTCCCCCGCCCAGCCGCCGAGCACCGCGGCCAGCTTCCAGGCGAGGTTGTGCGCGTCCTGGATGCCGGTGTTGGAGCCGAAGGCCCCGGTGGGGGACATCTCGTGGGCCGAGTCGCCGGCCAGGAAGACGCGGCCCGACCGGTAGGTCCGTGCGACCCGCTGGGCGGCGTGCCAGGGAGCCTTTCCGGTGATCCGCACGTCGAGGTCCGCGTCCCCGACCGCCCGGCGGATGTGGTCGACACAGCGCTCGTCGGTGAACTCCTCCATGGTTTCGCCGTGTTCGGGGTGCCAAGGGGCGTGGAAGACCCAGTTCTCGCGGTTGTCCACCGGCAGCAGCGCGCCGTCGGCGTCCGGGCTGGTCAGGTAGCAGACGATGAAGCGACGATCACCCACCACCTCGGCGAGGCGGCGGGAGCGGAACGTCATGCTGATGTTGTGGAACAGGTCGCCGGGTCCGCTCTGACCGATGCCGAGCTGCTCGCGCACGGGGCTGCGAGGGCCGTCGGCGGCGACCAGATAGTCCGCGCGGATGGTGGTGTGCTCGCCCGTCTCCCGGCTCTTCACCACCGCGGTGACGCCGTCGGGGTCGCTGTCGAACGACATCAGCTCGGTGTGGAACCGCAGGTCGCCGCCGAGTCCCGCGGCGTGCTCGAGCAGCACCGGCTCCAGGTCGTTCTGGCTGCACAGACACCAGGAACTCGGGCTGAACCGGGCCAGTCCGCCGCCCGGGTCGATGTCCCGGAACAGCCACTCGCCCGCGTCCTGGACCAGGGTGGGCGTCTGAAGGATGCCGTGGTTGCCGGCCAGGGTGGCCGCGGCGTCACGGATCGCCGGCTCGACGCCGGCCACCCGGAACAGCTCCATCGTGCGTACGTTGTTGCCGCGGCCACGGGGGTGGATGGAGGTGCCGGCATGGCGCTCCACCAACGTGTGCCGCACTCCCAGTCGGCCCAGGAACAGCGACGTCGACAGCCCCACCAGGGAGCCGCCGACGATCAGGACCGGGACCTTGTGGATCATGCCGCCGGCTTGACCGGCTCTTTCGTTCATCACTCGCCTCCAGCGTGTCGTGTCCGACGGTTCGACCGGATACGGCCGGGACCCTCATGCATGCCCCGCACGGCGGACGGCGGCTCAGGCTTCACCCGTGTGTGCGCTTCAAGGCGTCCGCGAGTTGTTCGACGCCGCCGGATCAGGCGGTCACCCCGCCCGTGCAGGCGGCACCCGGCTCGGGGGTCTGCTCGCCCTGGACGTACTTGGTGAGGAACTGCTCGACCCGCGGATCGGACGCCTTGTCCACGCTGAGCCGGCGGCCCCAGGCCGACAGCATGATGGGGCCGGACTGGTTCGCGACCGGGCTCATCAGGGTGTAGGGGGTCTTGGAGACCTTGTCACCGAGTGTCCTGACGTCGGCGTCGGCGGCCTTGTCGTTGTACGTGACCCAGACCGCGCCGTGCTCCAGGGAGTGCACGGCGTTCTCGTTCGCTATCGGCTCGGTGTAGACGGTGCCGTCGCAGGTCATCCACGCCTGGCTGTGGTCGCCGCCGACGGGCGGCTTCATCGGGTAGTCGACGGCGCCCTGGACATGGTTCCGCGTGAGCTTCTTCTTGTCCCAGGTCTGCTCGCCGGCCACGGGCTTCTTCGCCGCGGCGGCCTGCTGCTCCTCCTTCTCGTCGGCGCTGTTGAGGGCGTACCCGCCCCAGCCGACCAGTCCGGCGACGATGATCGTGCTGAGGGTGACGGTGAGGATGCGGTTGCGGCGCTCACGAGCCCTCTCCGCGCGGCGCATCTCCTCGATCTTGGCCTTCCGTGCCTCGGCGGCGGCCCGCTTGCTGGTCTTGCTCATGGCTGTGTGTTCCTCGTCTCCGCCGCGCGGCATCGTCGGGCGACGGTGGGTGCAGGGGTGGGGGAAGGGCGAAGTCGCCGCCCGTGCGCGGGAGCGCCCGGGCATCGCGGCATCGGGACGAGGTCCTAGATCCGCTGCACCTGGAGGACGTGGAGATCGGGAGCGCTGCCGGTCGGGGGAGGCCCGGTGCAGAGCGGGGGACTGCCCGGCTGCCCGGCGGAGTTCGGCATGTCCGGCGGAACGGCCGGCAGTAGTCGCAGCGGCGTGATGACCGTGCGCACACCGTGGGCGGCCGGAGCGCAGCACTGGTCACCGGCGGGGCAGTCGTGGTGGTGTGCGGCAGGCTCGGCGCGGTGCTCCTGCGCACTGCCCGCCGGCATCTGTACCGCCGAGACGCCGGTCATGGCGGCCGCCTGGCCGCCGGTGCCGCCGTGTGCCGCGTACCCCAGACACATCACCAGCGCGGCGAGCAGAACTGCCAGGGCAGGGCAGAGTGCCGCGGTGCGCGGCGTCCACCACGCCCTGGGGGTCCTGCCCCACGCCGACTGCGCCCGGATCAACATCACCGCTGATGCTAAGCGGTTCCTGCCATGTCATGTTCCGGTCCGGCGCGAGTTCGGCTTTCGAGCGGTGCCCGTGGCAGCCTTGCTCGCGCCGTCGAGACGGCCTCGCTGCCCACCGCGGCGAACCGGCCGCGCTGCCCACCGCGGCGAACCGGCCGCGCTGCCCACCGCGTCGAACCGGCCGCGCTGCCCACCGCGTCGAACCGGCCGCGCTCTTCGACGGCTCCGCGCTCGCCAAGCCGGTCTCGTCGACGCCCCCGTGGTCCGCGCCGCGCTCGACCAGGCCGTCACGGCCCGTACGCCGCCGGCGTCTCGGGCGCGACCGGCGTGGAGCTCAGGTGCTCCCGCAGCCACTGCTCGGTGTTGCTGATGTGCAGCAACGCGGTGGCCTGGCTGAGGGCGGTGTCACGGCGGGAGAGGGCGCTGAAGATCGCCTCGTGCTCCGCGAGGGTGCGTCCCGCGGCCTGGCTGTCGACCAGGCCGCGCCAGATGCGGGCCCGGAGGGTGCGGCCCGAGACACCCTCCAGGAGGGTGACCAGGGACTCGTTGCCCGTGGCGGCGACGACCGCGCGGTGGAACGCCGCGTCGTGCGCGTTGAGCCGCTCGACGTCGTCACGGGCCTCCCGCATCGCGTCCAGGTGCCCCTTCACCTCGGCCAGGCCCTCGTCGGAGATCCGGGTGGCGGCAAGCGCGGTGGCGACCGGCTCGAGCAGCCGCCTGACCTCCATCAGGTCCAGCAGGGCGCCCGCGTCGCTCTGCAGCAGGTCCACCGCACCCCCGAGCCCCTCCAGCAGCAGACTCGGCTGCAGGCTCGTCACATAGGTGCCGTCACCCCGTCTGACCTCCAGCACCCGGGCGACGGCCAGTGCCTTGACCGCCTCCCGCGCCAGATTGCGCGACAGCCCCAACTGGGCGGCCAGATCCGGCTCAGGAGGCAGCTTGGAGCCCGGCGGCAGCGCCCCCGAGCGGATCAGTTCACGGATCTGCTCGATGGCCTTGTCCGTCAGAGACACAGAGGGTCCCTCTCCGGAAGACATGTGATGTCTTCCTCTGTACAAACAGCATAATTGAGTGACAAATCGGTCATCTCTGCGGTCTTGTCAGGTCTATTCATCCCTGTAAACCAGTTGACAGTGAAGGGTTATATGGCTGATCTTCGTGCATAGCAGCAGGTACTCACGTCCCATGAGTACCGCCGTCGCCGGAGGTTCCCGCAGTGGCCCAATCGATCAGCAGGCGCAGGCTACTGGCCGGTGCCACCGCCGTCGTGTCGGCCGCGGCGGCCACCGACGTGTTCGCCGGCGGCAGCGCCCTGGCGGCCCCGCGCACTTACACGCCCACCTGGGACTCGGTGAACCGGCACCCGGCGGCCCCCGAGTGGTTCCGGGACGCCAAGTTCGGCATCTACTTCCACTGGGGCGTGTTCAGCGTCCCCGCGTACGACAGCGAGTGGTACCCACGGAACATGTACGCGCCGGACAGCAAGGCGAACAAGCACCACATCGCCACCTACGGCGAGCCCGCCGACTGGCCGTTCCACAACTTCGTCAACGGCGCGGACGACCTGGCGGGCAGCCACGTGGAGTTCGCGCCCAGGCTCAAGTCGGCCGGCGGCAACTTCGACCCCGACGAGTGGGCCCGGCTCTTCGCCGACGCCGGCGCGCGGTTCGCCGGTCCGGTCGCCGAGCACCACGACGGCTACTCGATGTGGGACAGCCGGGTCAACGAGTGGAACTCCGTGGCCAAGGGCCCGCGGCTCGACCTGCTGCACCTGTTCACCGACGCCATCCGCGCCCGGAACCTCAAGCTGCTGGTGGCGATGCACCACGCGTACAACTACACGGGCTACTACGAGTACGCGCCCGCTCAGTCCGACCCGAGCTTGAAGAAGCTGTACGGCCAGCTGAGTTCGGCTCAGGAGAACCAGCTCTGGTTCGACAAGCTCAAGGAGGTCGTCGACCGGGCCCGGCCCGACATCCTGTGGCAGGACTGGCGACTGGACCACGTCGACGAGACACAACGGCTGAACTTCCTGGCGTACTACTACAACCAGGCGAACAAGTGGGGCAAGGAAGTCGTCGCCACCTACAAGGACGGGCTCAACAGCCACGGCGAGGTCTTCGACTACGAGCGGGGCGGGCCGGCCGACCTCACCGCTCCTTACTGGCTGACCGACGACAGCATCTCCAACTCCAGCTGGTGCTACACCGAAGGCATCGGCTACTACTCGCTCGCACAGATGCTGCACTCGCTGATCGACCGGGTCAGCAAGAACGGCAACATGCTGCTCAACATCGCCCCACAGGCCGACGGCGCGATTCCGCAGGGCCAGCGTGACCTCCTGCTCGCCATCGGCGACTACCTGAAGCGCCACGGCGAGTCGATCTACGACACCCGGGCCTGGACCGCGTACGGCGAGGGCCCGACGAAGATGGGCGGCGGCTCCTTCACCCGCCCCACGGCCGGCACCGCGCAGGACATCCGCTTCACCCGCGACAAGCCGAACACCGTCCTGTACGCCACGGTCCTCGGCTGGCCCGGCAGTTCGCTCACGATCGAGACGCTCGGCTCCGAACGGATCGACCTGGCCTCGCTGTCCTCGGTGGAACTGCTCGGTGCGACAGCCGGCGAGTACATCGACCTCCCCGCCCCGACCCAGGACACGACCGGGCTGACGGTGCCCCTTCCGCCGACGGCACCGTTCGACACGCCCGCGTACGTCCTCAAACTCCGCTTCTCCGGCCGCATTCCCCCGCTGCGGCCCCTCGTCGGCGCCGTCGTGTACCGGGGCGCCGACTACTCCGGCGACAGCGCCGTGCTGTCCATCGGCAGTTACACCGCCGAAGAGCTCTCCCTCGCCGGAATACCGCCCCGCACCCTCGCCTCGCTGCGGCCGGCTCCGGGATACCGGGTCATCGGCTACTCCGGCGCCGACTTCACCGGTACGACGTGGACCTTCAATGCCGACAACGCCAGGATCCGGAGCGGGATCACCTCCCTGAAGGTCGTGTTCGACCCGACGGCCTACTTCAGGATCACCAACGTCACCAACGGCCTGGCCCTGGACGGCGGCGGTGACGTCCCCGCAGGCTCCGAGCTGAAGCAGTGGACCTGGGACGGCTCCACCAACCTGCAGTGGCACGCGGTCGACCTCGGCAATGGCTACTGCAAGCTGGAGAACCGCACCAACGGCATGGTCGCCGACGGTGGCGGCGCCACCACTGACGGCGCCACGGCCAGGCAGGCGGCGTGGAACGGCTCCACCGACCAGCAGTGGCTGACCATCCACCGCGGCGACGGCCGGTACTCCATCGCCAACCGCACCACGGGCCTCGTCCTGGACGGCGGCGGCGACGTCTCCTCCGGCTCCGTCACCAAGCAGTGGACCTGGGGCACCAGCGCCAACCTGCTGTGGACGTTCACCAAGGTCTGACCGCGACGTTTTTCAATTTGTTCCATCCCATTGGAAACAGTCATGAGTGGGCGACTGTTGAATGGTGGATCAATTAGTAAGAGCAAGTCGCATTCAGTGCCTCCACAATATCTCCCCGTAGCAAGAATGAACTCCAAACTGCCCGACTCGGGTTGGCCCTTTGCTGAGTCGCGTTATAACAAGGGCGTCACAGCATGGTTTAGAAATTCTCATGCGGGCCCTTTATGTGTTTAGAGTTACCGGCGGTTGCAGCGCCGACGAATTTGAGCCGCTTGGCTTCGGCGCGCGACTCGGCGGGCTCCGTTGGGAGCCGCCCCCCACTCCGCAAAGGACCAGATCGTGCGTCACCGTTCACTTATCGCGATAACCGCTGCGCTCGCGGCAGGTTCGCTCTCCCTGACCGCCTGTGGGTCCAGGGACTCCGACAGCAGTAGTGCAGGCAGCGGGGACTCGACCACCCTGACCATCGGCGTGGACGCCCCCCTGTCCGGGGAGAACTCCACCACCGGTCTCGGCATCCAGTACGGCGCCCAGATCGCCGTCGACGACGCCAACAAGAACAAGCTCGTGCCCGGCGTCACCTTCAAGATCGAGGCTCTGGACGACAAGGCGCAGCCCGCCACCGGCCAGTCCAACGCGACCTCCCTCGTCGGCGACGACAACGTGGTCGGCGCCGTCGGCCCGCTGAACTCCGGCGTCGCCCAGTCGATGCAGCAGGTCTTCGCCTCGGCCGACATGGCCGAGATCTCCCCGGCGAACACCAACCCCGTGCTGACCATGGGCAAGGACTGGCAGACGGACAAGAAGCGGCCGTACAAGACGTACTTCCGCACTGCCACCACCGACGAGATGCAGGGCACCTTCGCCGCCGAGTACGCCGCCAAGAGCCTCGGCAAGAAGAAGGTCTTCGTCGTCGACGACAAGCAGACCTACGGCTCCGGCCTCGCGAAGATCTTCAACGAGCAGTTCACGAAGCTCGGCGGCACTGTGATCGGCACCGACCACGTCAACACCGGTGACAAGGACTTCGGTTCGCTCGTCACCAAGATCAAGGCCTCCGGCGCCGACCTGCTCTACTACGGCGGCCAGTACGACGAGTCCTCGCTGATCACCAAGCAACTCAAGGAAGCCGGCGTCGACATCCCGCTGTTCGGCGGTGACGGCATGTTCGCCACCACCTACATCCAGACCGCCGGCAAGGCCGCCGAGGGCGACCTCGTCACCTCCGTCGGCGTCCCGGCCGACACCCTCCCCGCCGCCAAGACCTTCATCGAGACCTACAAGTCCAAGGGCTACAAGGGCGACTACGCCGCCTACGGCACCTACGCCTACGACGCCACCACCGCGATCATCAACGCCGTGAAGGCCGTCGTCGACGCCAACGACGGAAAGGTCCCGAGCGACAACAACGAGCTGCGCTCCAAGGTCGTCGTCGAGGTCCAGAAGTCCGACTTCGACGGCATCACCGGCAAGGTCTCCTTCGACCAGTACGGCGACACCACCAACAAGCAGCTCACCGTCTACCGGGTCGAGAACGGCGCCTGGAAGGCCGTGAAGACCGGCACCGCCAACCCCAGCTGATCGCCCCTCAGCACGCCACACCACGGGCCGCGCGGAAGGAGGAACCCGACCGCGCGGCCCGTTTCCACATCCCCACCCCAGCATGCGATCAGCGCGCATCTGACCCCTGCACGCCACCAGTGCACACGACCACCAGCGACATGGAGGCCACGCGGTGAACACCCTGCCGCAGCAGCTGG